>JAFMFD010000089.1 GCA_017856385.1 Actinomycetota bacterium | reverse complement strand
GTGCGAGAGATCTCACTGACACCGACCTCGGCGACCTCGCTGAAGGCCACATCGCCCCCGGCGGCGGCCGCGAGCAGCTGGCCGCCGAGGCACAGGCCCAGCACCGGCACGCCCCGGTCGACCGCGTCGCGCAGCAGGCGCTTCTCCGCCACGAGCCAGGGGGCGACCGCCTCGTCGTTGGCTCCGATGGAGCCGCCGAGCGGGAGGATGGCGCTCACGCCGACAGGCACCTGCTCCGGCACGGCATCACCGTTATGGGCCGCGATCACTTGAACGGCCAGGCCGGCCTCCTCGAGCCACTCGCCGACCATGGCCGGCGGGCACGTCGGATCGTTCTCAACCGCCAGCACGACAGGGCGGGTGCGCTCGGCGGCATCACGTGCGTCGGGCATGACGAGGAATCTAGCGACAGGCAGCGGTGGCTAGATCGTGGGCAGGTGGCGCTTGAGCTCCCAGGGAGTCACCTGCCTGCGGTACTCCTCCCACTCCGCCTGCTTGTTACGCAGGAAGAACTCGAAGACGTGCTCCCCCAGTGTCTCCGCCACGAGCTCGGACCGCTCCATGGCGGCGATGGCCTGGTTCAGGCTTGCAGGCAGGGGCGCCATGCCCAGTGCTCGACGCTCGGCAGACGTCAAGGCCCAGACGTCGTCCTCGGAGCCGCGCGGCAGGTCGTAGCCCTCCTCGATGCCCTTGAGGCCTGCCGCCAGGAGGACGGCGAACGCGAGATACGGGTTCGCCGCACTGTCGAGCGAGCGGAACTCCACCCGAGTGCTGTTGCCCTTGGACGGCTTGTACATCGGCACGCGGATCAGGGCCGAGCGGTTGTTGTGCCCCCAGCAGATCCACGCCGGCGCCTCACCGCCCCCGGCGAGCCGCTTGTAGGAGTTCACCCACTGGTTCGTCACGGCCGTGAACTCCGGAGCGTGCACGAGCAGACCCGCGATGAACGACCGTGCCACCTTCGACAGCTGGTACTCAGCCCCTGCCTCGAAGAACGCATTCTGGTCGCCCTCGAACAGCGACAGGTGCGTGTGCATGCCCGAGCCCGGGTGGTCGGCCAGCGGCTTGGGCATGAAGGACGCGTACATCTGCTGCTCGAGCGCGACCTCCTGCACGACGAGCCGGAACGTCATCAGGTTGTCGGCCGTGGTGAGCGCATCCGCGTAGCGCAGGTCGATCTCCTGCTGCCCGGGCCCACCCTCGTGGTGGCTGAACTCCACCGAGATGCCCATCTGCTCGAGCATCGTGATCGCCTGCCGCCGGAAGTCGTGCGCGACACCGTGCGGGGTGTTGTCGAAGTATCCGTAGGTGTCCGCGGGGATGGGCGGATTGCCTCCGTCCGGCTGCCCCTTGAACAGGTAGAACTCCACCTCCGGGTGCGTGTAGAAGGTGAAGCCGAGGTCGGCGGCCTTGGTCAGCGTGCGCTTGAGGACGAAGCGCGGATCGGCGTAGGACGGCGATCCGTCCGGCATCTGGATGTCGCAGAACAGCCGGGCGACGCCGGGGCCCTCGCTGCGCCACGGCAGGATCGCGAAGGTCGACGGATCGGGCTTGGCCAGCATGTCGGACTCGTAGACGCGGGTGAAGCCCTCGATCGCGGAGCCGTCGAAGCCGATGCCCTCGGCGAACGCCCCCTCGAGCTCGGCGGGCGCGACGGCCACCGACTTCAGTGTGCCGAGCACGTCGGTGAACCACAGCCGCACGAAGCGGATGTCACGCTCCTCGATCGTGCGGAGGACGAACTCTGCCTGCCGGTCCATGGACCCATAGTGGCCCCCAGCGTGTTACAGCCGGGTAAACCGCGCCGGGCAGGTCGGTGCCGTGCATGGGTACCCTCGAGCCGTGCCGGCGCTGCGCATAGCCCTCGCCCAGGTGAACCCCACCGTGGGCGACCTCGTGGGCAATGCCGAGTTGATCCGCCAGGCCGTCAGGACGGCCGTCGACGGAGGCGCCCAGCTCGTGGTGCTCCCGGAGATGGTGCTCACCGGTTACCCCGTCGAGGACCTCGCGCTGCGGCCGTCGTTCCAGCAGGCGTCGCGCGAGGCGATGACCGCACTGGCCGCCGACCTCGCTGCCGACGGCGCGGGTGAGGTCACCTGCCTCATCGGCTACCTCGACCACCTCGCTGACGCCGCCGACGGGCCGGACGACGTCGGCGTTCCCCGCGGCCGCCCCGTCAACGCCGCCGCCGTGGTGCGCGACGGCCGGGTCATCGCACGCTACGTCAAGCACCACCTACCCAACTACGGGGTCTTCGACGAGCAGCGCTACTTCGTGCCCGGTGGCGAACCCCTGCTGATCGACGTCGCCGGCCGTCGCGTGTGCGTCGCTGTCTGCGAGGACCTGTGGCAGGCCGGAGGCCCGGTGCAGTGGGCGCGCGAGGGTGCCGCGGATGTGCTCGCCGTCCTCAATGCCTCGCCGTACGAGCGCGACAAGGACGATGTGCGGCTGGCCCTGTGCCAGCGGCGCGCGCAGGAGGCTGGGGCAACCCTGGTGTACTGCAACCTCGTCGGCGGACAGGACGAGCTCGTGTTCGACGGCGACTCCCTCGTCGTCGCCCCCGACGGCACACTGCTCGCCCGCGCACCGCAGTTCGCGAGCGATGTGCTGCTCGTCGACATCGGTGCCGACCATGACGCAGACGTGGGCACCCCGCACACCCGGCTCGAGCCCCTCGCAGAGGTGTACGGAGCACTCGTCCTGGGCCTGCGCGACTACGTCTCGAAGAACGGATTCCGGTCCGTCATCCTCGGCCTGAGCGGAGGCATCGACTCGGCCGTCGTCGCGGCGATCAGCGTCGACGCACTGGGCGCCGACCGCGTGCACGGCGTCGCGCTCCCGAGCGCCTACTCCTCGGAGCACTCGATCGCCGACGCCCACGACCTCGCCGCGCGCACCGGCATTCACCTTCGCACGGTGCCGATCGCCCCGATGGTGGATGCCTTCATGGGGTCGCTTGAGCTGTCCGGGCTCGCCGAGGAGAACCTGCAGGCACGCGTGCGCGGCACGACCCTGATGGCGCTCTCGAACGCCGAGGGGCACCTGGTGCTTGCCACGGGGAACAAGAGCGAGCTGTCCGTCGGGTACTCCACCATCTACGGCGATGCCGTGGGTGGCTTCGCTCCCATCAAGGATGTGCCCAAGACTCTGGTCTGGGAGCTGGCCCGCTGGCGCAACGGCGCGGCCGCCGGTGAGGGCTCGACACCGCCGATCCCGGAGTCCAGCATCGCCAAGCCCCCCAGCGCCGAACTGCGGCCCGGCCAGATGGACACCGACTCGCTGCCGGACTACGTCGAGCTCGACCGGATGCTCGAGCAGTACGTCGCAGGCGACCACAGCGCGGACGACCTCGTGGCATCCGGTTTCGACCGCGACCTCGTCGAGCGGATCCTGCGGCTGACCGACCTCGCGGAGTACAAGAGGCGCCAGTACCCGCCCGGCACGAAGATCTCGCTGCGCGCCTTCGGGCGCGACCGCCGCCTGCCGATCACGAATCGCTGGCGGGAGTCCTCCGGGAGACCGGACTCCTGAACCTGAGCAGGACGGCTATGCCTGGGCCGGTCGATCGTCCTTGCCCGGCACGACTTCCTCCGCGAACTCCTCGTCGTAGTGCGCCACCTCATCCTCGATTAGGCGCTCGGTCGGGTCCTCCGGCCCAGGGTGCGGCCCCGACCCCCTCTCCGGAGGAGTGATGGCCGGGAGGAGGAGCAGCACGATGAGGGCGGCGGCGGCCACCACAAGTGCCGAGATGAGCGATGTCAGATGCGCCGCGCTCAGGAAGGACTCGTACGCACCCGCGCGGAGGAGCTCGACCATCGCCGCAGGCATTTCCTGCTGGGCTGCCTGGTTGAGGATCACGTCAGCGGCGACGACGGACTGCGATGCACCATCGAGGAGATCGGGACTGACGGGCACTGGGGAAGCCGAGGCTGCCCTGGCGAGGTTCGTGGCGTACTGCGTGGCGAGGATCGTGCCGATCACGGCGACGCCCAGCGCCCCGGCCACCTGACGCACGGTGTTCTGCACCGCCGAGCCCGCTCCGGCACGAGCGAGGGGCAGGACGTTCTGCATCACCGTCGACCCGGGGGCGGTCACCATCCCCATGCCCGCGCCGAAGACGGCGAAGAACACGAGCACCAGCCACAGGGCCGTGTCCATCTCGAGGCGGGCCAGGGCGAGCAGGGCCAATGCGACGAGTGCGAGGCCGACGGTCATGACGGCGCGGTACCCGAAGCGCTTGACCAGGGCCGCGCTGCGCGGTGCGGCGGCCAGCTGGCCGACGGCGAACGGCAGGAAGCACAGCCCGGCCACCAGGGTCGAGTAGTCGCGCAGGACCTGCAGGTAGAAGGGCAGGGAGAACGTGATGCCGGAGAGGGCGAAGAACGCCAGGCTGACGGCGGCAAGGCTCACCGCGTACCCACGATTGCGGAAGAGGCTCACGTCGAAGCTTGCGTGGTCGCTGCGCGCCTGAGTCCAGATGAACAGGGCCAGCAGCGCCAGTCCGATCGCGATCGGAACCAGGACCGATGACGCGATCCACTCTCGGATGGACGAGGCGTGGATGATGCCGTACACGACGAGGATCAGCCCCGAGGCCGAGATGATCAGGCCGAGGAGGTCCAGGCGACGCGGATGCGGATCGCGCGTCTCGGGCACGACGCGCGCGATGAGCACCAGGCCCACGGCCACGATGGGCACGTTGATCAGGAAGACCGAGCCCCAGTCATTTCCTGTGAGCCAGCTGCTCCACTCGGGGTGCTGGAGCAGGACACCGCCGATCACCGGGCCGAGGGCTACTGCCGCGCCCACCGCGCCGGCCCACATCCCGATGGCGCGACCCCGCTCGTGCGGGGGGAAGACGACCGTGATGATGGCGAGCGTGACCGGCAGCACCGCGGCCCCGCCGACGCCCATGACGGCGCGCATGCCGATGAGCATCCCCGCGCTGGCCGCGAAGGCGCATGCGGCCGACGCGAGGCCGAAGACGACCAGGCCGATCATGAGCACGCGCTTGCGTCCGAATCGGTCGCCCAGGACTCCCCACGTGAACAGCAGCGAGGCGAACACCAGGATGTAGGAGTCGATCGCCCAGACCAGCTCGCTGGGCGTGGCGCCGAGGTCGGCCTGGATCGTGGGCAGCGCGATGTTGAGGACCGTGTTGTCCAGGACCACGACCAGCAGGCTCACGACGAGGACGGCCAGGATCGGCCAGCGCCGCGGGTGACCCTCCCCTGAGGTCATCCACGAACTCGGGGCACTGGCGTCGGCCACGGGGGTCTCCTGACTCGGCCGCAGGGCGACGGGTGGATCCCCTCGGTACGGCACGTCACCGTAGCGCGTCGTGGGCGTGCCTCGCGTGGCCACGTGGGCCCACGTGTGGCAGCATGGTGCCGTCCGGGGACTGCGAACGCAGCCTCGAGATCGGAGAGTGACATGTCCTTCCATGCCGTGCCCGAGCACCGCCGGATCTCCATCCTCGACCTCCAGCAGGCGACCCTGCGAGGCGAGAAGTGGCCGATGATCACGGCCTATGACGCACTGAGTGCCCGCATCTTCGACGAGGCCGGCATCCCGGCGATCCTCGTCGGCGACTCCGCCGGGATGGTGGTGCACGGCCATGACTCGACCCTGCCGGTGACGGTCGACGAACTGCTGCCACTGGTGCGCGCCGTCGTGCGCGGGGCCCCGCGGGCGTTCATCGTCGCGGACCTGCCCTTCGGCTCGTACCAGGCATCCGCGGCGCAGGCCCTCGACACGGCGGCGAGGTTCATCAAGGAGGGTGGTGCCCACGCGGTGAAGCTCGAGGGCGGTCGCGCGATCGTTCCCCAGGTCGAGCTCCTCAGCTCATCCGGGGTCCCCGTGATCGGGCACCTCGGCCTGACTCCGCAGTCCGTGAACATGCTCGGCGGCTACCGCGTCCAGGGGCGGGGCGAGTCCGGCGACATGCTCCTTCGGGATGCGAAGGAGCTGCAGGCGGCGGGAGCGTGCGCCCTCGTCCTCGAGGCGGTGCCGGCCGAACTGGCTGCACGGGTCACGGACATGCTCGCCATCCCGACGATCGGCATCGGTGCGGGCAATGCCACCGATGCGCAGGTCATCGTGTGGCAGGACCTCGTTGGGATGACGACCGGCCCGGCTCCCCGCTTCGTCAAGCGCTATGCCGATGTCCATGGCGTGATGCTCGATGCCGTGTCCCGCTGGGCGGAGGACGTCACCAGCGGCGCCTTCCCGGCGCCGGAGCAGTCCTACACCTGAGACCGCCGACCGCCGGCGGCATACGTGGCGGTTCAGACGTCGGTGATGCGCAGGCCTGCGTGGGCCTTGTAGCGACGGTTGATGGAGATCAGGTTCGCCGTCATGGCCTCCACCTGACCCGCATTGCGGAGTCGACCGCCGTAGATGCCCCGGATCCCCGGGATCCGCGACGCCAGCGCCTGGACGACATCCGTGGCCGCGCGGTCGTCTCCGAGGACGAGCACGTCCGTGGCAATCTCGTCCACCTCGGGATCCAGCAGCAGCACCGCTGAGATGTGGTGGAAGGCGGCGACGACCGTGCTGTCGGGGAGCAGGGCAGCAGCCTGCTGGGCGGCCGAACCCTCGGCCACCGGCAGCGCGAACGCACCCTGCTTGTCGAACCCGAGCGGGTTGACACAGTCGACGACGATCCTTCCGGCGAGCACCGGGCGCAGCTGCTCGAGCAGCACTGCGTGGCCGTCCCAGGGCACGGCGACGATGACGATGTCGGCCGACCCAGCACAGTCCTCGTTGGACGCTCCGACGACGGAGCCGTCGATCTCGGTCGCCACCTGCTGCGCACGAGCAGCATCACGTGATCCGATCACGACGCGCTGACCTGCTGCCGCGAGCCGTGTGGCGAGACCGCGCCCCTGCTCACCGGTGCCACCGAGCACTCCGACCGTCATGCCGGATACGTCGACTGGCGAATCAACCATCGCGGGATCCACAGTTGTCATGGTCAGTGATCCTTCCACAGGGCACGTCACTGCGCGCGGCACGTCATTCACGTCATTCACGAGATCCGCGCAACGCACGTCACGCACGTCGTCGCGAATTGCGATGATGCGCTCGTCGTGGCCCACGTCACACGCGTCACGTGCGCGACACGCTCATGACACGCGGGTGCAAATGCACGCGAATTGCTTTGCCTTTGGTACGTGCCTCTGTCACAGTTATCCACACGGAACCTCGAATACCGCGAGGTCTAGTTGCACGGGAGGGAACGTGGCGGTCGCCAAGAAGGCTGCACGCAAGGCTCCGGCTCGCAAGGCCGCAGCCAAGAAGGCTCCGGCTCGCAAGGCCGCAGCCAAGAAGACGGCGAAGAAGGCCGTCAGGAAGGCAGCCAAGAAGGCTCCGGCTCGCAAGGCCGCAGCCAAGAAGGCTGTCAGGAAGGCCCCGGCTCGCAAGGCCGCAGCCAAGAAGACGGCGAAGAAGGCCGTCAAGAAGGCAG
>JAFMFD010000027.1 GCA_017856385.1 Actinomycetota bacterium | reverse complement strand
CTGAGGGACGTGCGCGAAGCGTGCGGAGCTAGGCGCCGCGGCGCCAGATGGGCGGTCCCGACATCGGGGTGCGCTGGACGCCCCGTCGGCCCCACAGCACCCACAGCGCGATGGTCAGCAGGATGAGCGCGAAGCCGAAGAGCAGGTCCTCGACGGGGGCGAACGCGATCCGGCCCTCACCGAGGAAGGGCGGCGGGCCCACGTCGGGGGAGGTCTCGCCGATGATCGCCGCGCCGTCGTACTTGACGACGCCGAAGCCGGTGAACATGCCGTTCGTCACGAGCTGGAAGAACGCGAGGATCGCGTAGGAGGTCCAGAACACCTTGCGCGTGACCATGCGGGTGCGCAGGAGCCACAGGTCGGCGATGACGACGACGAGGACGGACGCGACAGCCAGCTGGGTGTAGGTCACGGCGTCGGCGCCCCGTCCGGGGGCTCGTCGCCGACGATCCAGTGAGACTTGACGCTGCGAACCGCCTCGATCGTGAGGATCGACGCAAGGGGAATCGCGAGGAAGAACAGCACCTCGTCGAGCGGAAGGTCGCCCGGCAGGTGGATGCCCAGGATGAGGTCCGGGTCGAACCACCAGTGACCCTGGGCGATCGCGTACACGTCCCACACGACGAACAGGACCATCGCCGGAGATATCGAGAGCAGCAGGCGCTTCCACCTGCGGAACACCCGCGTGCGCAGCGCGACCTCGAGCCACAGGCATCCGAGGAGGACGAATCCGAGGATCGCGACGTACGAGTACGAGCCCACACCCGCCATCATGGTGTCGTGACCCTCCCCCAGCCAGTCGGCCACGCGGGCCCGCGACGGATCGGGCTGATCGGCGCCGAGTGCTCGGGAAAGACGGCCCTGGCCGAGGCTCTCGCCGTGCACCTGCCAGCGTGCGTCGTCGCCGAGGAGCTGCGTGACTTCGTCGCCGCCCACGGGCGCGCACCGCATCAGGACGAGCAGCTCGGCATCCTCACGCAGCAGGCGGCCCGCGAGGACGCTGCCGCGGAGTCCTGCACACTCCCCTGGCTGGTGGGCGATCCGGCACCAGTCATGACCGCGGCGTACAGCATCGACTACTTCGATGACCACTCGCTCCTGGCCGCTGGCATCCGCCACGCACGGGGGTACGAGCTCATGGCGTGGTGCGGCGTCGACATCCCCTGGCTGCCCGACCCGGGACAGCGTGACGGCGTGGAGCGACGTTCCTCGACCCACGGGGTCCTCACCACGATCGTCGTGCCCGCCCTGCGCGCCGCGGGAATCACCGTCGTCGAGGTCGACGGGCCCGTGCACCGGCGCTCTGCCGAGGTCATGGCGTGGCTACCCGAGGCCCCCGAGGCGGCTACCTAGACTCCAAAGAATGGGCGACACGGACCAGCAGGTCCCTCCTGCAGGAGGACTGGTCGGCGCCACTATCGATGGTCGCTACAGGATCGAGCGATTCCTGGCCCGCGGCGGCATGGCGACGGTCTATGAGGCGGTCGACCTGCGACTGGACCGCGTCGTCGCCCTGAAGGTCATGCATCCCCACCTCGCGCACGACCAGGCATTCGTCACCCGGTTCCAGCGCGAGGCCAAGTCGGCCGCTCGTCTGACGCATCCGCACGTCGTGGCGGTGTACGACCAGGGATCGGACGGCGAGCACGTCTACCTGGCCATGGAGTACGTCCCGGGCCGCACGCTGCGCGACATCCTGCGCGAGTTCGGCCCGCTGACGCCGGAGCAGGCGCTCGTCCTGATCGACCCGGTGCTCGAGGCGCTTGCCGCCGCCCATGCCGCCGGATTCGTCCATCGCGATATCAAGCCCGAGAACGTCCTCATCTCCGACGACGGTCGCGTCAAGGTCGCGGACTTCGGCCTGGCCCGAGCCATGGAGTCCAGCGACCAGAGCCTGACCCACGGAGTCATCATCGGGACGGTCGCGTACCTCTCGCCTGAGCAGGTCGAGCGGGGCGAGGCCGACGGACGCTCGGACATCTACGCGGCCGGCATCTGCCTGTTCGAGATGATCACCGGGCAGCTGCCGTTCTCCGGCGAGAGCCCGCTGAGCATCGCGTACCAGCACGTCCACACCGATGTGCCTGCACCGTCGTCGGTCCGGGCCGGCATATCTCCCGAGGTCGACGCCATCGTGGTCACCGCGACACGGCGCGATCCGGCGGCGCGCTACCAGGGTGCGGGTGACGCACTCATCGATGTTCGACGGATCCGTGGCGCACTGCCTCCACCCCGGCCGTTTGTCGACGTGCGCGACACCCTCGTCGTGGAGCGCGAGACCCTCGATAGGTCGCCACCTGCGCAGCAGTCACCCCCATCGCCGACGGCACCCCCGATGCAGCCTGCTCCCGCGTCGCCCCGCCGCAGGCGCAGCCGGGGCCCGCTCATCGCGGTGGCGCTGATCCTCGCGGTGCTCGGCGCCGCCGTCAGCGCGTGGTGGCTCGCCGCTGGCCCGGGGCGGACGGTGCCCACGCCGGACGTGCTCGGCCAGACCGTCGCCGAGGCCACCGCCACACTCACGGCGGCGGGACTGTC
The DNA here is from genome assembly GCA_017856385.1 of Actinomycetota bacterium. Classification (GTDB taxonomy): domain Bacteria; phylum Actinomycetota; class Actinomycetes; order S36-B12; family S36-B12; genus UBA10649. The sequence continues at coordinate 25,816 of JAFMFD010000027.1, read as the reverse complement.
GCTCGAGGTGGGCGGCGAGGAGTTCAGCGAGACAGTGCCCGCCGACGCGATAGTGAGGACGGATCCTGCCCCGGGCGATGGAGTCCGCGAGGGCGGGACGGTCGTTGCGTCCGTGTCGAAGGGCCCGGAGCGCTACGAGGTGCCGTCGGTCGACGGGCTCACTTCCGCACAGGTGCAGGAGGCGATCGGCGGGGCGAACCTTGCCGTCGGGTCGGTGCGCGAGGAGTACGACGACACCGTCCCCGCAGGAGATGCCGTGACGACGGACCCCAAGCCCGGCAGCGTGGTCCGGCCCGGCACCAAGGTCGACGTGATCGTCTCGAAGGGCCCTCGGCCGGTCACGCTCCCTGACCTCGAGGGCAAACGCAGTGCCGCCGCTACCGCCACGCTCAAGGGGGCCGGACTCGTTGTTGAGATGCGCCAGCGCTTCTCCGACACCGTCAAGGACGGCCTGGTGATCTCGGTCCGTCCCGCCGCGGGCACGGTCGTCGACTCGGGCAGCACCGTCACGCTCGTGGTCTCCAAGGGCCCGCCGCCGGTCAAGGTGCCTAACCTCATAGACATGCCCCGCGACCGCGCGGTCACGGCATTGCGCAAGCTCGGGCTCCGCCCGAAGGTGGTCGAGGGGGACTTCAGCCCGCTCAACCGCGTGATCAGCCAGTCGCCCGGTGCCGGGGAGTCGATCCCCCGCGGTAGCACGGTGACCATCCGCATCATCTAGCGGCAGTGCCGCAGGCACCCTGCCGTCTAGAGGTCCTGGGCGGCAGACTGGGGCCATGACCCACGCAGGCGCCCCCGGATCCCTCGCCGACATCGCCCAGCGAGCGCTGGCCGGCTGCGGTGTCGTGGTCCCCGCGGCCGAGTCGGGCCCTGCGGTCGTGGCGCAATCGCCGATCGACGGGAGCACCCTGCTGTCGGTCCCTGCCATGGACGCCGAGGCGGTGACCGACGCCGTGGATCGGGCGCACGCGGCGTTCCTCACCTGGCGCTCGGTTCCGGCGCCTGTGCGCGGCGCGCTGATCAAGTCGTTCGGCCGGATCCTCGAGGAGCACCGGGAGCAGCTCGCCGACCTTGTGCAGCTCGAGGTGGGCAAGATCCGCAGCGAGGCGCTGGGCGAGGTGCAGGAGATGATCGACATCTGCGACTTCGCCCTCGGGCTGTCGCGCCAGCTGCCGGGGCGGACGATGCCCTCTGAGCGGCCCGGCCACCGACTCATGGAGACGTGGCATCCCCGCGGCGTCGTGGGCGTGATCTCCGCGTTCAACTTCCCTGTCGCGGTCTGGGCATGGAACACCGCGATCGCGCTGGTCTGCGGGGACACCGTCGTGTGGAAGCCCTCGGAGCGCACGCCGCTGACGGCGCTGGCCTGCTCGGCGCTGCTGGACCGGGCAATCGCCGCGCACGGCGCGCCCGGGGACATCCACGCGCTGGCGATCGCCGAGCGCGAGGCCGGACCCGCGCTCGTGGACCATCCGCTCGCTGCGGTGATCAGCGCGACGGGCTCGGAGCGCATGGGCGCCGCGGTCGCGCCGCGGGTCGCCGCGCGGTTCGGGCATGCGATCCTCGAGCTCGGAGGCAACAACGCGGCGATCGTCGCGCCATCCGCCGACCTCGACCTCGCCGTGCGCGGCATCGTCTTCGCGGCGGCCGGCACTGCCGGGCAGCGATGCACGACCCTGCGACGCGTGATCGCGCACAGCTCGGTGGTGGACACGCTCGTCGAACGGGTGGCCGAGGCCTACGGCCGTCTGCGCATCGGCAATCCGCTGACCGATGACGTGCTGGTCGGACCGCTCATCGACCGGGAGTCCTTCGATCGCATGCAGGCGGCCCTCGAGGAGGCGTGCGCGGCAGGGGGCACCGTGGTCGTCGGCGGCGACCGCGTCGACGTCCCCGGCAGCTCCGACGCGTACTACGTGCGCCCCGCACTGATCCGGATGCCCGCGCAGGCGGAGGTCGTGCGACGCGAGACTTTCGCACCGATCCTCTACGTGATGGCCTACGACACCCTCGACGAGGCCATCGCCCTGCAGAACGGAGTTCCGCAGGGACTCTCGTCGAGCATCTTCACGCTCGATCAGCGCGAGGCGGAGGTGTTCATGTCGTCGGCGGGCTCGGACTGCGGCATCGTCAACGTCAACATCGGCACCTCGGGCGCGGAGATCGGTGGCGCCTTCGGCGGGGAGAAGACCACAGGTGGCGGCCGGGAGTCCGGGTCCGACGCCTGGCGTGGGTACATGCGTCGCGCGACCAACACCATCAACTACTCGCACGACCTGCCCCTGGCCCAGGGGGTGAACTTCGAATGAGCGTCTTCACCGAGGCCTTCTCCCACTTCCCCGTAGCCCAGCGCGACGCCCTGCAGCGCACGGCCGATGCTGCCATCAAGGCGCTGCCGGACGCCCTGCAGTGCGTGGCCTGGGGAATGCCCACGCTGCGCGCCGCGGACGACGGCCCCTACCTGCTGAGCATCATGGGGTTCGCGCGGCACAACAGCCTGTTCCCGCACAGCGGGGCTCTGCCCACCGCCCTCGGCGACGTCCTCGACGGCTACCTCACCACCAAGGGCACCATCCACTTCGACCGCGACCGGCCGTTCCCCACCGGACTGCTCAAGCGGGTGCTTGCGGCACGTATCGACGAGGTCAACGCGTCGTACCCGCGCCGCAACGGCGAGTTCCGCGCCTACTCCCGCACGGGTGCCCGCAAGGACAGTGGCCGGCAGCCGCCTCGTGGCAGGTGACCTGCCCGCCTCGGCCGAGGTGGTGATCATCGGCGGCGGCGCCATGGGCACGTCCATCGCCTTCCACCTCGCCGAGGCAGGGGTGCGTGACGTGCTGCTGCTCGAGCGCTCCGACCTCGGCAGCGGGTCCACCTGCAGGGCCGCAGGCGGGGTGCGCGCACAGTTCTCCGACCCCGTCAACATCGCCCTGGGCATGCGCGGACTCGAGGCGTTCGAGCGGTTCGGCGAGCGCCCGGGCCAGCAGATCGACCTGCGGCAGCCCGGGTACCTGTTCCTGCTCACCGACGAGGCCCAGGTGGCGACGTACGAGACGTCGGTGGAGCTGCAGAACTCGATGGGCGTCGCCAGCCGGATGCTCACCCCCGCACAGGCCGCGCGGCTGTCCCCCGCGGTCGACCTCGACGGCGTGCTCGCCGCGAGCTTCCACGCCCGCGACGGCTACTGCACGCCGGAGTCCGTGGTGCTCGGCTACGCGTCCGGTGCCCGCCGCCACGGCGCGACCGTCCTTGCCGGCGTGGCAGTCACGGGAATCGTGTCCGAGGCCGGAGAGATCACCGGCGTGACGACCGACCGGGGCTACGTCACGACGTCGACCGTCATCATCGCGACGGGAGCCTGGTCGCGCGAGGTCGGCACATACGCCGGAATCGACCTGCCCGTCGGACCCCTGCGCAGGCAGATCCTGATCTCCGAGCCGCTGCCCGAGGCGATGCTGGACCTGTTCCCACCGGACACGCCGATGACGATCGATGCGGCCACGACCCTGTACTTCCATCGCGAGGGCCCGGGGATCCTGCTCGGCATGTCGTACCAGGACGAGTTTCCCGGCTTCCGCTGGGACTACAGCGAGGACTGGCTGCCCGCGCTCACCGCGGCCATCGGCCGTCGTGCGCCTGCGCTGCTCGACCTCGGGATCGCGCACCGGTGGGTCGGCATGTACGAGGTCACGCCCGACCACAACGCCCTGCTGGGCGAGGCCACGGAGGTGTCACGGGTGCTCTACGCGTGCGGCTTCTCCGGCCACGGCTTCCTGCAGAGCCCCGCGGTCGGCGAGGTCATCCGCGACCTCTACCTCGGCCGTACACCGGAGGTGGACGTCAGCGGCTTCCACGCGGGGCGCTTCGCCGCTGGAGCGCCGCGACCGGAGATCAACATCGTCTGACCGGCGTCGCTACAGCAGCACGCCCTCGTGCTCGAGCAGGGCCACCTTGACGTCGACGCCGTAGCCGTAGCCGCCGAGGCCGTTCGACGCGATCACGCGATGGCAGGGCACGAAGGGGGCGACGAGGTTCGACGAGCACACGGTCCCCGCGGCGCGCACGGCCCTTGGACTGCCGGCCCGGCGCGCAAGCCCCGCATACGTGTCGACGCTCCCCGCACGGATCGTGCGCATCGCGCGCCAGGCGCGCTGCTGGAACGGCCCCCCGGGCTGGCTGACCGACACCTCGTCCAGAGCGTCGAGGTCGCCGTCCGCGTACCGGCCCAGCACGTCCCGCACGAACGGCACAGCGCTGCGCGGACGCACCTGGTAGCCGCTGGGCATGCGCTCGATGGCGTCGTCGAGATCGCGGAACGTCGACGCGACGACCGCCCCGTACTCCGCAGGTCCCAGGTCACCGGACGCGTGCGGGTCGACGACAACGACCAGGCGTCCGGCAGGCGTGCGGTAGGTCGACGCGAGGAGCGTGCCCACCGGGTGAGACATGGCGTTGGGGCTACCGCATCATCAGCATGTCGGCGACGAGGAAGGCCAGCTCCAGGCTCTGCTCGCGGTTCAGGCGCGGATCGCAGGCCGTCTCATAGCGCTGGCCGAGGTTGTCCTCAAGGACGCCTGCGGTGCCGCCCACGCACTCGGTCACGTCGTCACCGGTGAGCTCGACGTGCAGGCCGCCCGGGATCGTGCCGAGGTCACGGTGCACAGCGAAGAATCCCTGGACCTCACCCACCACGTCGTCGAAGGAGCGCGTCTTGTGGCCTGAGGCTGCCTCGCGCGTATTGCCGTGCATGGGATCGCACACCCACACGACAGGCACCCCGCCGGCGTCGACCTTCTGCACGATGCTCGGCAGCACATCGCGGACGCGTCCCGCACCCATGCGCGAGATGAGGGTGAGACGGCCGGGGACGCGCTCGGGGTTGAGGACCTCGCACATGTGCGCAACGTCGTCGGGCGATGCGTTCGGGCCGATCTTCACGCCGATGGGGTTGCGGATCGTCGACGCGAAGTGGATGTGCGCACCGTCGAGCTGCCGGGTGCGCTCGCCGATCCACAGGAAGTGGCCCGACACGTCGTAGGGCAGTCCCGTGCGGGAGTCGATCCGGGTCAGCGCACGCTCGTAGTGGATCGACAGCGCCTCGTGCGCGGCGTAGAACTCCACGCGCTGGAGCTCGTCGGCGTCGGCATTGATCGCGCGCATGAACGCGAGCGCGCGGTCGATCTCGGCCGCCAGGGCCTCGTAGCGCTGGCCCGCCATGGAGTCGCGGACGAAGTCCTGGTTCCAGGCGTGCACCTGCCGCAGGTCGGCGTAGCCGCCCTGGGTGAAGGCACGCACGAGGTTCAGTGCCGCAGCCGAGGAGTGGTACGTCCGCAGCAGGCGGCTCGGGTCCGGCGTGCGACTCGCGGCGTCGAAGGCAAGGGCGTTGACGGCGTCTCCGAAGTAGGACGTGAGCTCGACCCCGTCACGCTTCTCGGTCAGGGCCGATCGCGGCTTGAAGTACTGGCCCGCGACGCGGCCGACCTTGATCACCGGCAGGGACGCCGCGTAGGTCAGGATGACCGACATTTGCAGCACGGTCTTCAGCCGCGCGCGAATGGAGTCGGCGTTGTTCGCCGCGAACGTCTCGGCGCAGTCACCGCCCATGAGCACGAAGGCATTGCCCAGGGCCGCGTCGGCGAGGCGCTGGGTCAGCTGGTCGCACTCACCCGCGAACACCAGCGGCGGCAGGCCCGCGAGCTCGTCGACCGCGCGCGCCAGCGCAGCGGCGTCCGGCCACGGCGGCTGCTGGGCCGCGGGCAGGTCAGGCCATGTGAGGACGTCCGGCATGGGTCAAGGGTAGGGCACCGCTCGGCGACACCGGCGCTCGGCCGATCGTCGTCGGCCTAGCCGAAGAACGCTTTCGCCTCCTCATAGCGCTCCACCGGCACCGTCTTCAGCGCACCCGTCGCGGCCTGCAGCGGCACGCGCACGATGTCGGTGCCCTGCAGGGCGACCATCGTGCCCCACGCTCCATCCTTGACGGCCTCGATGGCATTGAGGCCGAAGCGGGTCGCGAGCACGCGGTCGAACGAGGTCGGCGTGCCACCGCGCTGGATATGGCCCAGCACCGTGGTGCGCGCCTCGTGGCCCGTGCGCTGCTCGACCTGGTCGGCGAGCCAGTCGCCGATGCCCGAGAGCTTGACGTGCCCGAACGCATCGAGCGTGGTGTCCTTGGTGACCAGGGTGCCGCCCACCGGCAGGGCACCCTCCGCCACCACGATGATCGGCGCGTACGTGGCGCGGAAGCGCGACTCGATCCAGCCGACCACCTCGTCGAGGTCGAACTCGACCTCGGGGATGAGGATCACATTGGCGCCGCCCGCCATGCCCGAGTGCAGCGCGATCCACCCGGCATGGCGGCCCATGACCTCGCAGATCAGGATCCGGTGGTGCGACTCCGCCGTCGTGTGCAGGCGGTCGATCGCCTCGGTCGCGATCTGCACCGCGGTGTCGAAGCCGAACGTGTAGTCCGTGGCATTGAGGTCGTTGTCGATCGTCTTGGGCACCCCGACGACGGGGAAACCGTGCTCGGTCAGTGCCGTGGCGACCCCCAGGGTGTCCTCGCCGCCGATCGCGACGAGGGCATCGATGCCGAGGGCTGCGAGGTTCTCGCGGATGCGGTCGACACCACCCTCGACCTTGAGAGGGTTGGTGCGGGACGAGCCGAGGATGGTCCCGCCCCGCGGGAGGATGCCGCGGACCTGCGGGGTGCCCAGCTCCATGGTCAGGCCCTCGAGCGGACCCTTCCAGCCGTCCCGGAAGCCGACGAAGTCGTACCCGTACTCCGCCACCCCCCGCCGGACGACCGCCCGGATCACGGCATTGAGGCCGGGGCAGTCGCCCCCACCGGTGAGAACGCCCACGCGCATGGGTCCAGCACTCCTCCCGCCGCACCTGCGGCACGCTGCACCGGGTGCCTCCCGGCTCCACCAGCCTAGCCACTCATGAAAGCGCTGTCATCAGCGCGGGGGCATCCTCGCCCGGATGCCCGATCCCGCCTAAGGTCGGCCCCGTGCCGTCCATCCTCGCCATCGATGCCGGGACCACGGGCGTCACGGCACTGGTGGTCGACGAGCGGGCCCATGTGGTCGCCACGGGCTATCGGGAGTTCGCCCAGCACTTCCCGCAGGACGGGTGGGTCGAGCACGACCTCGGTGACATCTGGTCCGCCACCGTCGGCGCCACGCGGGACGCGCTGTCCGGGCTCCCGGACGACACGGCACGCAGCGATCTGGTGGCCGTCGGGATCACCAACCAGCGCGAGACCGTGTGCCTGTGGGATCGCGAGACCCTCGGTGCCGCTCGTCGGGCGATCGTCTGGCAGGACCGCAGGACAGCCGACCTCTGCACCTCGCTGATCGCCGAAGGCCACCAGGACGACGTCCGCGAGCGCACCGGCCTGCGCCTGGACCCCTACTTCTCGGCATCGAAGCTCTCCTGGATCGCCGCGCACGAGCCCCATGTGTGGGCCGGGGTGCGCGACGGACGTACGGCCGTGGGCACCGTCGACTCCTACCTCGTGGCGCGCATGACCCGCGGCCTGGCGCACATCACCGACGCGACCAACGCCTCACGCACGCTGCTCTACGACCTCGCCACCGGGGCATGGAGTCCGGAACTGTGCGACCTGTTCGGCGTCCCGGTGGACGCCCTGCCGGAGATCACCGCGTCCTACGGACCCCTCGCGCGGACGGAGCCGAGTGCCTTCCTCGGGCTGGACCTGCCGATCACCGGCATCGCGGGCGACCAGCAGGCGGCGCTCGCCGGCCAGGCCGGCTTCCATCGAGGCGCGGCGAAGTGCACCTACGGGACGGGCTCCTTCCTGCTGGTGCACACCGGCGACCAGCCGCTCTCCTCCCGGTCCGGCCTGCTCACCACTGTCGCGCTGCAACACCCCGATGGCCGCCGCGACTTCGCGCTCGAGGGCGCCGTGTTCGTCACCGGCGCGGCCGTCCAGTGGCTGCGCGATGGACTGGGGATCATCGAGTCCGCGGCCGATATCGAGGCGCTGGCAGCCAGCGTGCCCGACGCGGGCGGGGTCGTCTTCGTGCCGGCACTCACCGGACTCGGCGCGCCCGAGTGGGACCCCACCGCACGCGGGACCATCGTGGGCATCACGCGGGGCACCACCCGGGCGCATCTGGCGCGCGCCACGCTCGAGGCGATCGCCTACGAGGTCCGGGATGTCGTCGACCTGATGACCAGCGAGGCCGGCATCAGGCTCGATCGCCTCGCCATCGACGGCGGTGCGGCGGCCAACAACCTGCTGTGCCAGCTCCAGGCCGACACCTGCGGGCTGGTCGTCGATCGATCGGCCGAGCTGCAGACGACCGGCCTGGGGGCCGCGTTCCTGGCAGGCCTCGGAGCAGGCGTATGGGAGTCGACCGATCAGCTGGCGGCCACGCGCCGCTCCTCGGGGACCTTCGATCCCGGGCCGTTCGATGCCACGGCGCACGGACGCTGGCGCGACGCCGTGGCCCGCAGCCTGCACTGGGCGGTGCAGCGATGACCTCGCGCAAGCGCGTGGCCGCGGGCTTCGCCATCGTCATCGCGCTCTCGCTCGTGCCCGGCGTGCTCATCGCCGCGGGCAACAGCACACTCGCGAGCGTCACCACCCTTGCTGCCCTCGGGGCGATCATGCCCGCCCTGACCTGCTCGCTGCGGGTCGCTGCGATCAGCGCAGGCGCGATGACCGTGGCTTCGGGCGTGGCGGCCCCGGCCTCGGGAAGCCCGCTGCTGGGCGCCCTGCTGCTCGGAGTCGTCGGCGTGGCCTTCGGCCTCACCGCCCGCCTCGGCGTGTCGAGCTCGGTCGTCATGGCCGCCATCAGCGTCGTCTTCCTCGTCGCTCAGCCGGTGAGCATCGACGGCCAGCCCGCCAGCTCCCTCCAACTGATGGGGCTGGTCGGCGTGTCCGCGCTGTGGGGCCTGGGGGCCGGCCATCTCGGGCGCCGCGTGCACAAGGGGTCCTCGACCCGAACCCCCAAGACCATCCCGTGGAGCCGCGCAGGCGCCTACGCGGCGGTGCTCGCCGTCGTCCTCGGCATCGGCGGCTGGATCGTCGTGGACACCCGGTGGGGCCACACGGGCGGCTGGTTCCTGATGACCTTCCTGCTCATCCTGCAGCCGAACCTGCGCGACTCCTGGCGCCTGACGATCGGCCGCGGGCTGGGCACCATCGTCGGCGTCGTCCTCGCCGTGTTCCTGTTCACGATCGCCGCCGGCGCCACCGTGCTCCTCTACATCATCGCCGTGGCGGCGGCGGTGGCGGCCCTGACCCTGCGGACCACGACGTCACGGCCGTACTGGCAGTACGTGACGCTCCTGACGCCGGCGGTGGTCCTCCTCGAGGGACTGGGCGCCTCCGTCACGCAGACCGCCCGCGAGCGCCTCGTCGCCACCCTGCTCGCGGTGGGCGTCGCCCTCGCGGTGCAGTTCCCGCTCAGCCTCGTCGGACGCCACCGGGCCCATCGTCACGACGACCGTCAAGACGACCGCCATGACGGCAGGCACGACGACGTGCACGCCGTCTGACGCCTACGACGAGACCTGGCCGGTCGGCACGTCCTCCTCGACCGCGGCCTCGTCCTCTGCGGCTTCGCCCTGATCGTCCGGTGCATCGTCGACCGGGATCATCGCGCGCGAGTCGGCCGGGGATCCCTGCGCGATCAGCTCCTTGGCCCGGGTGGCGTACATGTCGACGTACTCCTGGCCCGAGAGCGACATCAGCTCGTACATGACCTCGTCGGTGATGGACCGCAGGACGAAGCGGTCGTTCTCCAGGCCCTCGTAGCGCGAGAAGTCCAGCGGCCGGCCGATCCGCACCCCGACGCGCCGCAGGCTTGGCCTCAGCCGGCCCGGGGGCTGGATCTCGTACGTGTTGACCATGGCGACCGGGATGACGGGGACGCCCGCCTCCATGGCCATCCGGGCCATGCCCGTCTTGCCGCGGTACATCGTGCCGTTCGGGGAGCGCGTGCCCTCCGGGTAGATGCCCAGGAGCTTGCCCTCCGAGAGGACGCGCAGCCCGGTGCGCAGTGAGGCCTCGGAGGCCCGGCCGCCCGATCGGTCGACGGGCACCTGGCCGACGCCGGAGAAGAACATCCGCGAGAACCAGCCCTTGATCCCCGAGCCGGTGAAGTAGTCACTCTTGGCCAGGAAGGTGATGTGCCGGGGCACGACGAGCGGCAGGAAGAAGGAGTCCGAGAACGACAGGTGGTTGGAGGCGACGATCGCCGACCCCCGGTCCGGCACGTTGTCCAGGCCCTCGACCCATGGCCGGAACAGCACTCGCAGCCACGGGCCGACGAGCACGTACTTCATGATCCAGTAGAGCACCGGCCCCGTCCTTCCCTGGTGGCAGACTAGTGGCGGCCCGGCCCCCGACCATGAGAGGCACCCGCCATGACGCTGATGCACGGTGCGGATCCCTGGACAGCCCCGGGCAACGACGTCGGCGTGCTCGTGCTCCACGGATTCACCGGGTCACCTCGATCCGTGACACCCTGGGCGCGGTCCCTGGCCGAGCAGGGCTGGTCGGTATCGGTCCCACTGCTGCCCGGGCACGGCACGCGCTGGCAGGACATGAACCTCACGACATGGCACGACTGGTACCACGAGGCCGATCGCGCACTGCGCGAACTGCAGTCGTCCTGCTCCTCGGTCTTCGTGATGGGGCTGTCCATGGGCGGGTCACTCACCCTCCGGCTCGCCCAGCAGCACCCGTCGGAGCTGAGCGGCATCGTGCTCGTCAACCCCGCCGTCCACACCGAGCGTCCCGACCGCTTCCTGCTGCCCGTCCTGCAGCACATCGTCGGCGGCTTCCCCGGCATCTCGAACGACATCGCCAAGCCGGGGCAGGACGAGGGCGCCTACGACCGGATCCCGTTGAAGGCCGCGTACTCCCTGCAGCAGATGTGGCGCGACATCAAGGCGAACCTTCCGGCGGTCACGTCTCCGCTGCTGCTCCTCCGCAGTGCGCAGGACCACGTCGTGGAGCCCTCGAACTCCGCCCACATCCTGCGCAGCGTGTCCTCGCGCGACGTCACCGAGGTGGTGCTCGCGGACTCGTATCACGTGGCGACGCTTGACTACGACGCCGAGATCATCGTGCGCGACAGCATCGACTTCGTGCGTCGACTCTCGTCATGAGCACACCCCGTCCGCACGGTTCCGAGGGCGGCCTGCCCGAGCACGAGGAGCGTGCGTGGGACGCGATCGTGGCCGACCTCAGCGGCCAGATCGACCTCGGCCCGCAGTTCCCGCGGGAGCAGTCGCTGCCGTCTCTCGCCGCGACCGGGGACCATCCCGATCCGCTCGCCGATCCGGTCGAGTTCGAGGATGACGACGATGCCGAGGGCTACCGGCCTCCCCCACCTCCGCCGCTGCCGCGGCCGTCGAGCACGCGGGCGCGCTTCGCGTGGGCGGCGGTCGCCGGTGGCCCCGTGCTGGCCGTGGCGAGCTCCCTGCTCGGCTGGGAGACATGGCTCGCCGGAGCCGGCGTGGCCGCGACGATCGGCGGCTTCGTCGTGCTCGTGGCGGGGCGCCACGACCGCGACGACGACCTCGACAACGGCGCGGTGGTCTAGGGACGGGCGTCAGCCGTCGTCATGCTCACGCACGGTCACGTGCAAGATCGGCAGCACCCACGAGCCCCGCGCGGTTCGCCAGTTCGGCCAGCCGCACGGCCGGGGCCGGTCGGTTGCTCCCGCCGATGAGCGTGTCGGCCAGCGCCTGCCGTGCACTCGTGAGCAGCAGGTCCCCGGACTCCGAGACCCCGCCCCCGATGACGAAGACCTCGGGGTCCAGGACGGCGGCGAGGTCTGCCAGGCCGTGACCAAGCCAGGTGCCGACGCGCGCGAACGCCTCGATCGCCACCGGGTCCCCGGCCCGGGCTGCCTCGGTGACCTCCGGGCCGCTGATCCCCTCGGGGGTCCCGTCGCCCAGCGACAGCAGCAGGTCCGCCTGCGCACGGCGCTCCGCCGCGAGCTCGCGGGCCTCGCGCACGAGCGCGTTGCCGCTGGCGTACTGCTCCCAGCAGCCCGAGCGTCCGCAGCCGCAGGAGCGTCCACCGCGAACGACGGTGACGTGGCCGATCTCCGCCGCCGCCCCGTGGGCCCCGCGGAAGAGCTCGCCGCCGATGACGATGCCGCCGCCGATCCCCGTGCCCACGGTCACCAGCACCATGTCGGACGTGCCGCGCCCCGCCCCGAAGCGGTACTCGCCCCACGCTGCGGCATTGCCGTCGTTCTCCACGACGACGGGTAGCCCGGTCGACGCCTCGAGCAGGGCACGGACCGGCACCTGCGACCAGCGCAGGTTCGGTGCGAAGTACACGCGCGAGCGCTGCGCGTCGACGCCGCCCGCCACACCTGCGCCCACCGCCTCAACCGGTTCCGTCGACGCCGCAACAAGCTCGCTGACGACGTCTGCGACCGTCTCGAGGACCGCCCCCGGATCCTGTCGGGGTGTCGGGCGACGAGCGGTGGCACGGATGGCGCCGTCCTCGGCCACGGTGCCCGCAAGGATCTTGGTGCCGCCGATGTCGACACCGATGGTCAAGGACATGGCGCGCAGCCTAACGACGTCAGTCGCGGACGGTGATCCAGCGGATCGGCTCCGCAGGCTCCGGCGCCGCCGTGGCATCGTCCTGCGTCGGCGGGACCAGGCCGGCACGGTCCGAGACCAGCGCCAGGGTGCGGCAGACCAGGCAGTCCGGATGCTCCGTCGGGTCGTCGTGGGCCGCGTGCGGCTCGAGTACGGCCCCCGCGGCCCAGTCGACCATGCGCACGGCGCCGGAGAGCAGTCCGAGCCAGTCGACCGTCGACTCGCTCGTATTCGTCGACTCGCTCGCATTCGTCGACTCATTCGTATTCGTCGACTCGTTGCCGGAGTACCACCAGGGCAGGGGTCGCTCGTCGCTCATGTCACATCCCCTTGCCCCGTGCCGCGCGATGACGGCCAGACCGTCACATCCGGTGTCCAACGGACCTGCCATCCGGTCGGCGTGCGCGTCGCGTCCACAGCACGGCATCGCCGGAGTACCGGTGGCAGCTCCCACCAGCGGTGGGTGTCGTCGAGGGCGACCACCGCCGCGTGCGACACGGTGCCGAGCCGGGCCTGCCTGCGTGCGGGTTCACGCAGCGGGATGTCGAGGAGGTAGTCCTCACCGTCGGCGACCAGGACGACGGACCCGGGACGGACCGCGGGCACCTGGCCGGGATCGGCCAGCTGCTCGAGCACCTGCCGACCTTTCGGCGCCGGTCGCATTCGGCTGGTCGAACGCCACACCGCGCAGCCCTGCGCACCCTCCTGCAGGACCTCGAGCGCGGCCTCAGCCTCGACGCGCACGTCCGGGGGCCACGCCTCCCGACGACGGGGATAGCGGTGGACCGCCAGGCCGTCGACCGCAAGCCCGTGCATGGCCAGGAGCGCGGCCGCATCCACCACACGGTGGGCATCGGCCGACTCCGGTGCAGTCACGAGGCGCAGCGTGGTCGACGGTGACTGGATGAGCCCGGTCCAGGTCGCCACCTCGTCCCGCAGCGCTGCGAGCACGTCGAAGTGCCCGCGCCCGGAGGGTGATCGCCACATGGCCGCGCGTGGGGTCAGGAACGCACTGACCGCGCGCTCAAGGATTCCGGGGAGGACGACGAGGTCTCGGGTGCGCTCGAGGCTGCCACCGTCGACAACGACGACCTCGCTTCGCCCGACGGCGTGGGACACCGACCGCCAGGCCGAGGGCAGACCCGCGCACGACAGCCCGGCCCACGCCTCGCGGACGAGCAGGTCCGCGCCGAGCTCCCCGGCAGCCACCTCCGCGGCGATGCCGCGCAGCAGTGCCTCTCCCGAAGTCAGGTCATCGAGTGTTCCCGCGCGGTCCGCGCGCGAACGGCCGGCGGCGGCCGATGCGTCGACGAGCGCGACTTCGACCCCGGCATCGAGGAGGGCCCTATGCGTCGAGGCCGCGAGACTGCGTGCCAGCTCGTCCGACGATCCGGCGAGCCAGATGACCCTGCTCACGGCTTTCGCTCAGCTGCCGAGCGAGTCGACGCGCTTCTTCAGACCCTTGAGCGCGGTGTCGACGATGACCTTCTCGGCCTTGCGCTTGATCATGCCGATCATCGGGATCTTGACGTCGACCGAGAGGCGGTAGTTCACCGTGGTTGTGCCGTCCCCATTGTCGGTGAGCTGGTACGCACCGTCCATCGCCGTGAGCATGTCTCCCTTGGTCAGCGTCCAGGAGACGCGGGAGTCACCGTCCCAGTCGTACTCCAGCTCGTAGGTGTCCTTGATCGCCCCGGAGTCCAGCACGAAGCGGGCGTCCGCCGGCCGGCCGTCGTCCTCGTACATCGCCAGCACCGTGACCGACGCGATCCCGTCGCTCCACTCGGGGTAGGCCGGCAGGTCGGCGATCACGGCCATGATCCGCGCGGGAGGCGCGTCGATGACGATGCTGGACTCTGTCTGGTCGGCCATGACCGCAGGCTACCCGCTGCTGCGCTCTCTCAGGCAGGTCACCGGATGTCCAGCGCGAAGGGCCGACCGGTCCCGGCGAAGTGCCCGACGTTGATGCACTCGGTGCGGCCGATGCGCATGCGTGCTGCCAGGGGCTGGTGGATGTGCCCGAACAGGTGGTACCGCGGCTGCACGCGCTGCACGTACTCCAGCAGGGCCTGGCTGCCGACCTCGAACCTGCGCGCCTCAATGTCGTAGACGAGCTCGGGGACGGCTGGGGGGATGTGCGTGAATAGCACGTCCACCGGACCGAGTGAAGCGACCTTCGCCGCGTAGTCCTCCGGGGCGATCTCGTAGGGCGTGCGCATGGGACTCACCAGGCCCCCACCCACGAACCCCCAGCGCATGCCGTCCATCTCGACGACGTCGCCGTCGACCACGCGATGGTCCTCGCGCACATAGTCCGGCCACAGCGCCGGCAGGTCCACGTTGCCGTAGGTGAGGAGGGCAGGCGCGGGCATGGCCTCGAAGAGCTTCTCGTACTGCGCCCGGACCATCGCCTCCATGACCGACCAGCGGCCCGAGCGCTCGGGCACGCCGATGCCGACCCAGGCCTGGTCGCTCAGGGCGCGAGCCTCCTCGTAGCGCCCGGCGGTGCGCAGCTCGATGTACCTGAGGGCATGGTCGGGGCCGAACAGGTCGGCGAAGATCCCCCGGGACGGATCGTGGTAGTCCAGGAAGCAGATCAGGTCGCCGAGGCAGACGAACACGTCCGACCCGGTCGCGGCACCGGCCAGCTCCCGGGCGGCGCCGTGGACATCGCTCGCCACATGGACCCGCACGGGCGCGCCCATCAGCGGCTTCCGCCTTTCCGAGCCCCGGTGACCACCCACCCAGAATGCCATGCGATCCGGGTGCCCATTCCGTCACCGTGATCTACCGTGGGGTCATGAGAACCGATTTCTCGCTGCCCGAGGCCGTAGCCGTCCCCACGACTGGAAGCGTCGTGGACCACATCATCGAGAACGCCGCGAAGGATCCGTCCAACGCGGCGTTCGCGCTGCCCCGCGGCGACGCGTGGGTCGACGTATCCGCACAGGAGTTCCTCGATCAGGTGCGCGCCATAGCAAAGGGCATCATCGCCAACGGCGTCGGTGCGGGCGAGCGCATCGGCGTGATGAGCCGCACGTGCTACGAGTGGACCCTCGTCGACTTCGCGATCTGGTACGCGGGCTGCGTCAGCGTCCCGGTGTACGAGACCTCCTCCGCAGAGCAGATCCAGTGGATGCTCAGCGACTCCGGCGCCGTCGCCGTGTTCCTCGAGAGCGCGAAGAACCGTCGCACGTACGACGAGGTCGCCGATCAGATTCCCACCTGCACGCGCGCATGGGTGTTCGAGGACGACGCGCTCGACGAGCTGGTCCGCGAGGGCGCATCCGTCTCCGACGACGACCTCGAGGCGCGCCGCGCGACGCTCTCGCCCGACTCCCTTGCGACCATCATCTACACCTCTGGCACGACAGGGCGACCCAAGGGCTGCATGCTCACCCATGGCAACTTCATGTTCGAGATCGACCAGGTGGTCTGGGGCCTGCCGGATGTGTTCCTGGAGAAGGGCTCCTCGACGCTGCTCTTCCTGCCGATCGCGCACGTGTTCGGGCGCGTGATCCAGCTCGGCTGCGTGCGAGCGGGTGTGCGCATGGGCCACTCCGCGGACATCAAGCAGCTGCTGCCCGGGCTCGCGTCCTTCCAGCCGACCTTCCTACTGGCCGTGCCGCGCGTGTTCGAGAAGGTCTACAACTCTGCGCAGCAGAAGGCCAACGCCGCCGGCAAGGGTCACATCTTCGAGACGGCGGCGACCGTTGCCATCGAGTACAGCGAGTCACTCGACACGGGCGGGCCGGGGCTCATGCTCAAGGTCAAGCACGCGCTCTTCGACAAGCTCGTCTACGGCAAGCTCCGGCAGGCGATGGGCGGCAACATGCGCTGGGCCGTCTCCGGCGGCGCTCCGCTGGGCACACGCCTCGGTCACTTCTTCCGCGGCATCGGCGTGACCATCCTCGAGGGCTACGGCCTCACCGAGACCACGGCGGCGAGCACCGTCAATCGGCCGACCGCCCTGCGGGTCGGGACCGTGGGCCAGCCGGTGCCTGGCGCCAGCGTGCGGATCGCGGACGACGGGGAGATCATGCTGGCGGGCCGTCAGATCTTCTCCGGCTACTGGAACAACCCGACGGCGACCGCCGAGTCGATCGAGCCGGACGGCTGGTTCCACTCCGGCGACATCGGCGAGATCGACGACGACGGCTTCCTGCGCATCACAGGGCGCAAGAAGGAGCTGCTCGTCACGGCGGCCGGCAAGAACGTTGCGCCCGCCGTGCTCGAGGACCGTCTCCGCGCGAACTGGCTCGTCAGCCAATGCATGGTCGTGGGCGACGCCAAGCCGTTCATCGCGGCACTCGTGACGATCGATCCGGAGTCCTTCCCCGCATGGGTCGCCCAGAACAACAAGGGCAACGTCACGGTGGCCGACATGGTCAACGATCCCGATCTCATCGCGGTCGTTCAGTCAGCGGTCGACGAGGCGAACAAGGCGGTCTCGCACGCCGAGGCGATCAAGAAGTTCGCGATCGTCCCGGTGGACTGGACAGAGGAGGGCGGGCAGCTCACGCCGTCGCTGAAGCTCAAGCGGTCCGTGGTGATGAGCGAGTTCGCCGACGACGTCGAGCGGCTGTACGCCTAGTCGTTCGACAACGTCGATTGTCAGCCGACGACGCGACCGACTCCGCTGAAGTACCGGTTGTACCAGGGGCCAAGCACGGCGTCGATGCGCACGCCGTCACCAGGATTCGCGGCGTGCACCATCTTGCCGTTGCCGATGTACATCCCCACGTGGTGCACGCTGCCGCCGAAGTAGAACACGAGGTCGCCTGGCCTGGCCTCGCTCAACGGGATGCGCCGGGTGGAGTTCCACTGCGAGTAGGAGTAGTGCGGCAGCGACACACCCGCCTGCCGCCATGCCGTCATCGTCAGGCCGGAGCAGTCGAAGGCATCCGGACCGGCAGCGGCGGCGACGTACCGGTCGCCCACCTGCGAGAGCGCGTACTGCACCGCCGCGGCGGCACGGCCGCTGACGGCAGGCACGCCGCCACCGGCGCTCGATGACCCGCTGAGTGCGCGGCGCGCTGCTGCGGCCGCGGCGAGCGATGCCTGCCGCTCCGAGGCGGCAAGCGCTGCGAGGCGACGCCGCTCGGCCTCCTCGAGCCCGGCGAGCACGTCCTCGGCCGCCTGCAGCCGATCGTCCGCCTCCTGCTTGGCCTCGCCCATCTCGTCGCGGTACTTCTTGGCGATCGACTCCTTGTCGCGCACGGCAGCCTCGGTCTGCGCCAGGCGCAGCCGCGTGGTCTGGGTGCGGCGCAGGGACGCCGACTGGGCGCTGGCCACCTGGTTGAGTGCGGCCGCCTGCGCGAGGAACTCTGTCGGGTCGTCCGCGAGCAGGACCTGCAGCGAGGCGTCGATGCCGCCGCTGGTGTAGGTCGAGCGGGCGAGGTCGTCCATGGCGCCGAGGACCTGCTGCAGCTCCGCGCGCTCGCGCTTGGCCTTGCGCTTGAGGACGTCGAGCTGGGCCTGGACATCGCCGAGTTCGTTCCGCGCCCGGTTGTAGCGCTCGGTAGCGGCCTCGGCCTGCGCCTGCAGGGTGCGGACCTGGTTGCGGACCTCCTCGAGGTCACGCGGGGCGGCCTGTGCAGCGGGGGCGAGGAGGCCGCCGGTGGCGAGCAGTGCGGAGGCGAGGGTCGCGATCAGGGTCGTGACGAGGGTCGTGTGCCGCGGGCGCACAGAGTTCCTGAGCACTCCCGACTCCCTCCTCCGGCCTCTCCCGCACAGCCGACGGCGGGAGTCTTCCTCGGGCTGATGCGACGGTAACAGATGGGTGACGAGGGGCCTGAAACGTCCGAAAAACGGAGGGCGTCTCGGCGTCGCGCTCGGTGTCGCGCCGATCCGCCGCGTCTCAGCTCGCCCGCACCAGCCGCAGCGGGGGCACCAGCCCGGACTCGGCCAGGACGGCCACGGCGGCCGCGTGGGCGTCCGGGAGCACGGTCTGCCGCGAGGGCGCGTCGGCCTGCCGGGGTGGGACCTCGGGGACGCCGAGGAGGACGCTCACGACGCAGTCCCCGCACGCCGCACCGGCCACCGCACACGAATCACAGTCGATGATCATGCATCGCACGGTAGGTGCGACCCCTGACAATCGGAACTGGCGGCCGGGCTCAGGTGAGGGGCGCCCTGCTGGCGATCAGCACCCCGATGTCCCGCATGGCCCGGACGACCAGTGCGTCTGCGTCGGCCGACTCGCCATGGGCGAGCACCGCGTAGGCCCAGCGCTGGGCACCGCTGGCCAGCGCCCCGGCGTCGGCCCGGACGCGAATATCCGTGCCCGTCTTGTTGATCAGCCACCCTCCCGCCAGGGCAGCATGGGCCAGCGGGTCGAGCGCCCACCCCGAGGCGACCATCGACAGGTCGGTGTTCAGCGCGAGCCACGAGCGGACGAGTGCACCCTCGGGCCAGTCGGGGCCCGCATCGCCCAGCCGCTCGAGCAGGACGGCGAGGTCCTGCGCCCGAGCCACGGAGGGCGCAGCGGGGTCATCGGCGATGCGCACGTCGCGCAGGCGGTCCGTCATCACGGTCAGCGGGAGTCCCAGGTCGGCGGACACCTGCTGCACCTGCGGCAGGCCGATCTCGCGCAGCAGTGCATTCGCCGCGCAGTTGTCGCTCACCGCCCCCACGAGGACGCATGCGGCCTGCCATGTCAGGGTGCGCTCGGGCAGGTACTGCCACAGGCCCGAGTCGGCGACGCGGTCCTCGTCATGCAGGACGAGCGGCTCGTCCGCCTCGCGCTCACCGGTGGCCAGCAGGTGCGCCGCAGCGATGAGCAGCAGGACCTTGCCCATGCTGGCACTCGGGAGCACGCGGTCGGCATGCCACGAGACCACGTCGGCTCCGTCGTACCGGATGCAGACGCCCCAGTCGACCTGCGGTACGCGCGCGAGGACGGCCTCGACCTGCTGCTGGAGGGAGGGATTCGGGGCGGACATCGACCGGTGGGGGTCAGCGATCTGTGGCGCGGCGGGCTGCGGCGGTCAGGGTCCGCCGTCGCCGGGTGCCTCCTGCGCGGGGCCACCGAACTCCGGCCGAGTCACGATCTCGACGCGGTCGGCGGCGCCGCACCAGCGGCAGGTCACCGACTCCACGTCCTCGGACAGCACCTCGGTGTCCTCCACGACCGGGACCCCGGCCATGTCCAGGTGCCAGTACTCGCGCACGCGGGACGTGCGCACGACGTCGAACCTCGTCAGGTTGCCGCAGTGGGCGCAGCGCCACCGGGAGCGCTCGTCGGGGATCACGTTCGCATCGGCCACGCCGTGAGCCTAGTGATGCGCCCGGGTGTCACACCGGCGACCTAGGTTCAGCGCATGCAGGCCAGCTTCGCCGACCTCGGCACCCCGCTGTCGGAGGCGACGTTCGTCGTGGTCGACCTCGAGACCACGGGCGGCCCTCCGCAGCAGGCCGGGATCACCGAGATCGGCGCCGTGGCCGTGCGCGGCGGAGAGGTGCTCGGCCAGTTCGCGACCCTGGTCAACCCCGGCGTGCCCATCCCCCCGTTCGTCGCCGCCCTGACGGGGATCACCGACGCGACAGTGGCCGCTGCTCCACGGCTGTCCACGGTGCTGCCCAGCTTCCTGGAGTTCCTCGGCGGAGGCGTCGTCGTCGCGCACAACGCCCCGTACGACGTCGGCTTCCTGCGCGCCGCCTGCCGGGTGCACGAGCAGCGCTGGCCCGATCCGGCGGTCATCGACACCGCTCGGCTCGCACGCGTCACCCTGCACCGCGACGAGGTGCGCAACTGCAAGCTGGGCACCCTGGCGGCGCACTTCCGCTCCGCTACGACGCCGACGCACCGCGCGCTCGACGATGCGCGGGCCACGGTCGACGTCCTGCACGGACTCCTCGAGCGCGTCGGCGACTTCGGCGTGCAGACGGTCGAGGATCTCGCCGCGTTCACCTCGCGAGTCACCCCAGCGCAGCGCGCCAAGCGCCACCTTGCCGATGCCCTGCCCGACTCCCCCGGCGTCTACGTGTTCGAGGATGCCCAGGGCGCATCGCTGTACGTCGGCACGTCCCGCCGCATCCGCACGCGGGTGCGCACCTACTTCACCGCGACCGAGCAGCGCCGTCGGATGGCCGAGATGGTGGCGATCGCCGAGCGCGTCGTCGCCATCCCCTGCGCGACGACCCTCGAGGCGCGCATCCGCGAGCTGCGCCTGATCGCCGAGCGCCAGCCGCGCTACAACCGACGCTCCCGCCGACCCGACGCTGCCGTCTGGGTCAAGCTCACGGCGGAGTCCGCGCCACGGCTGTCGGTCGTGCGCGAGGTGGTCGACGACTCCGTCGCCGGAGCCCGGTACCTCGGCCCGTTCAGTGGTCGCGGTGGCGCCGAGGCGGCCATCGAGGCGCTGCTGCTCGCGCACCCGGTGCGCACGTGCACCCTGCGCATCGCGCGTCGGCCTCGAACCGAGACGCCCGGCTGCGCGCTCGCCGAGCTGGGCCGGTGCCTGGCACCGTGCACCGGGTCGGGGGACCGTGCCGCCTACGCGGACCGCGTCGCCGCCCTGCGGTCCTCGATGGACGGCGATCTCCGGCCGGTCATCGCCGCTGTCCGCGGTCGCATGGCCGAGCTCGCCGGACAGCAGCGCTTCGAGGAGGCCGCGACCTGGCGCGAACGGCTCGACGCGGTGTGCCGGGCCAGTGTCCGCACCCACCACCTGGCCGGGCTCTCCGGGCAGGGGCTGCTCGTCGCGGCCGAGCCCAGCGACGACCTCGGCTGGGACATCCACGTGATCCGCCACGGTCGCCTCGCCGCCGCCGGCCACGCCCGTCCCGGTTCCGACCCACGGGCCCTCGTCGCCGCCCTCATCGAGCGAGCCGACCACGTCGAGCCGCGGCCAGCCCCTGCGCCCGCCGGGCTCGCCGAGGAGGCCGGCGAGATCATCCGCTGGCTCGGGTCGGGGGCCGTGCGTGTGGTGGCCTCGGACTCGCCGCTGGCGGTGCCGCTCCACTGCGGTGGGCAGCAGGCAGCCGACCTCGCGGAGGTCCGCCGCCGCACGTCGGCGCCGATCGCCCGCGGGCTGGGCGAGCAGTCGTCGCGGCCGCAGGGTCCGAGCGCGCATGTGGTGACCCGGATCCGCTCAGCCTGAGGCGAGGCGGGCGGCGCACACGGCTAGCGGCTCGCGTCGCCTCAGGTCGCGTCGTCCCGGATCGCGGCGGTCTGGGCAGCCCACCTGCGCAGCAGCGCCAGGGCACGACCCTCCTCGACGACAGCGCGGGCCAGCTCGAGCTCGTTCGAGATCCGGGCCATGAGGTCCTCATCAGGCGACCCAGCCGCCGAAACGGCGGCACGGTACGCGACGAGCGCCGCAGCCGCGTTGACGACCACGGCGTCGCGGATGGCCGCGACCCGGTCGGCCTCCACGCCGGTCGGCTCCCCCGCCTGCAGCGCGGCGAAGAGGAGCTCGGCATTGCGCGCGCTGTCGCCTCCGCGCAGGAGTCCACGCACCTCGCGCGCGATCCCGAGCTCCGCAGCGTCGACCGTCGTCGCAATCACGGTCGAGCCCGTCGCGTCCCAGACGCGAGTCGGGGCACTCGTGGAGATCTCGTCGAGGCCGTCCTCGCCGCGGACGACGAGGGCGCGCACACCGCGTCGGTGCAGGACATCGGCCATGACCGGGGCAACCGCTGCACTGGCCGTGCCCACCAGGGCCGAGTCGGCCAGGCCCGGATTGGCGAGCGGCCCGAGGGTGTTCAAGATGGTGGGGATGCCCAGCTCCCGCCGCCACGCGGCGGCATGCCGCAGGGCCGGGTGGTGCAGCGGAGCGAAGCAGAAGCCGATGCCCACCTCACGGACGCTCGCCACGACCTGGTCTGGCTCGAGGTCGATGGCCACCCCGAGCGCCTGGAGCACGTCGGCGGAACCCGTCGACGACGACACCGCCCGGTTGCCGTGCTTGACGACCGGCACGCCCGCGGCCGCGCACACGAGCGCAGCCATCGTGGAGATGTTCACGTTGTGGGCCTGGTCCCCCCCGGTGCCGACCACATCGAGCGTGACCGGACCACCCTCGGGGCCGAAGTCCAGCAGCCGAGCATGATCCAGCATGGTCTCGACGAGGGCACCGACCTCGGCCGCCGTCTCGCCCTTGGCGCGCAGGCCCAGCACGAAGGCCCCGAACTGGCTCGCGGCGGCCTGCCCGCTGAGCACCTGCTCCATGGCCCAGGCCGCCTGACGGCCGCTCAGGTCGCGGCCGACCGAAAGGGCGCCCAGCAGGTCCGGCCAGGTCGGCTCGGCGTCGGTGACCACCAGGTCTAGGCCGGGACTGAGGCCTGCCGCGCCCGCAGCAGGCGGGTGACGGCGTGCGCGAGCGCGATGGCGTCCAAGGGGTGCGAGCTGACGCCGTCGGCCCGCGACCACGTGGCCAGCCAGGCGTCCTGCGGGCGACCGACGAGCACCAGGATCGGCGGGCAGTGGTAGATCTCGTCCTTCAACTGCCGGCAGATGCCCATACCGCCGGCGGGAGCCGCCTCCCCGTCGAGGATGAGCAGGTCCAGCCCGCCCCGGTCGGCGACGGAGACCACCATGGGCTCGGTCGCCACCTCGACGTACTCCAGGGCCGGCAGGTCGGCCGCCGGGCGGCGCCCGAGGGCGAGCATGACCTGACGCCGGACCGTGCGGTCATCGCTGTACACCAGCACGCGCAGGGTCCGCTCGGGCTCCGGCTCATCGTGCAGGTCCTCGGCCTCGTCCACGGTCTCCCGGGCGTGCAGCAGGTCTTCTTCGGCGCTCGAGTGCAGGGAATCCACGGCGGAACTCTAGCCGGGACCCGTCCCCGCCGAATGTGACGGATCCCTCGGGGGGTCCGAGGGACATCCACGAGGGGATCTGAAAGACTCCCCCCGTGGCCCACGCTCCTACCATCCCTACGGCCTATGCCCACGCACCGGCCAACCGGCCGAACATCGTCGCCATCGGCACGATCGTGTGGCTGGCCAGCGAGCTCATGTTCTTCGCGGCCCTGTTCGCGATGTACTTCACGCTCCGGGCAGTCAACCCCGAGGTGTGGGCGGAGAAGACCGAGCTGCTGAACATCCCGTTCGCCAGCGTCAACACCACGATCCTGGTGCTGTCCTCGGTCACCTGCCAGCTGGGTGTCTTCGCCGCCGAGCGCGGCGACGTCAAGGGCCTGCGCCGCTGGTTCATCATCACCTTCATCATGGGCGCGATCTTCATCGCGGGCCAGGTCACCGAGTACGCGGAGCTCGTGCACGAGGGGCTGACGCTGTCCAGCAGCGCCTACGGCACCGCCTTCTACCTGACCACGGGCTTCCACGGCCTCCACGTGACAGGCGGCCTGATCGCCTTCCTGTTCGTACTCGCCACGACCTACATCGTGAAGAGGTTCACCCACGACGAGGCCACCCGCGCCATCGTCGTCTCGTACTACTGGCACTTCGTCGACGTCGTGTGGATCGCGCTGTTCTTCATGATCTACATCCTGAAGTAGCAACCACTCGCGCCGGCCACGACAAGCACGCAGCACGCAGCACGCAGCACGCACATCAGAAGGGTGAGGCGAAGGTGAAGTTCCTGGCGGCACGGCGGCGCAGCCCTCTCATGGCAGCGATCCTGCTCATCGGCGCCCTGCTGGTCGTCGGCGGCGGCTACGCGGTCGTGGGCAGTGTCCAGCCCGCATCGGCAAGCCTCGCCGTCGGCAGCGAGACCCAGGTCGAGAAGGGCCGCCAGCTGTATCTCGAGGGCTGCTCCTCCTGCCACGGACTCGAGGCCCAGGGCGGCACGTCGGGTCCCACCCTGATCGGCGTCGGCGCCGCATCCGTGCACTTCCAGGTGTCGACCGGCCGCATGCCGCTCGCCGCGCCGGGCGCCCAGGCACCCCCCAAGGAGAACGTGTACTCCGAGGAGGACATCGCAGCGATGGCGGCCTACATCGCCTCACTGGCTCCCGGCCCGGCCATCCCCACAGCCCAGCAGCTCGACTACGCCGACGCCGACGTCGCCTTCGGCGGCGAGCTGTTCCGCATCAACTGCGCGCAGTGCCATCAGGCCGCGGGCCAGGGCGGTGCGCTCACGCAGGGCAAGTACGCCCCCAACCTGATGGAGTCGTCCCCGCAGGTCATCTACGAGGCGATGCTGACCGGCCCGCAGAACATGCCGGTGTTCAGCGACCAGCAGCTTCCCGAGGGCGACAAGCAGGCGATCATCGCCTACATCCGCGCGCTGCAGGACGCCCCGAGCCCCGGCGGGCTCAACCTCGGCCGGTTCGGACCGGTCACCGAGGGCGTCTTCCTCGTCACCGCCCTCTTCGCGGCCCTGATCGCGGCCGCCGTCTGGATCGGGATGAAGTCACGATGACCGAACTCACCACTCACGGGGACCACGCGAGCCCCGGGGACCACGGCAACGGGCACGGAAGCGCCCCTGCCCGACTCGGCTACTCCCCCGTCGCCGACATCCCCCATCGTCCGCGGGCGACCGACACCGATCCCAAGGCAGCCCGTCGGGCCGAGCGCCAGGTCGCGACGATGTTCCTGCTGTCGATGCTGTTCGTGGTCCTCTTCGTCGTCGCGTACTTCGCCATCGACCCCGATGCCATCGCGTACATTCCCGTCTTCGGCGAGGTGGGCGCGAGCAACGTCGCCCTCGGCCTGACGATGGGCATGGCGATCCTGCTCATCGGCACCGCGGCGATCCAGTGGGCCAAGAAGCTGATGCCCGATGTCGAGGTGGTCCAGCAGCGCCACGGCATGGCCTCGCCGAAGCGGGCGACGGCCGAGGCTGAGGCCAATTACGAGCGGGGCAAGGAGGAGTCCGGCTTCGCCCGTTTCCGGCTGATCCGCCGCACGCTCATCGGCGCGATGCTGCTGTTCCCCCTTCCGCTGGTGGTCATGCTGCGCGACCTGTGGACCCCTGCACCGGGCACCGAGGGCAAGTCCCCCGCCGACCTGCTGTCCACCACCATCTGGACCGCGGGGATGCGCATCATCTCCGACGGGACGTACCAGGGCGAGGGCGACGAGGGTGAAGAGGTCGACAGCGGCGGCGAGGAGGCCGGCACCGTGGTGGCGGGCGCCGGCAGCGTCATCGACCGTCCGATCCGCCCCGAGGACCTGCCGGTCGGTGGCCTGATCGCCGCCATCCCGATGAACCTGCCCGAGGTGGAGCACGTCGAGGGCAGCCTGAACGCCCGCGGCAAGGCCGCGATCATCCTGGTGCGCATGGAGCCCGACGAGATCC
>JAFMFD010000026.1 GCA_017856385.1 Actinomycetota bacterium | reverse complement strand
GTCTCGATCGCCGACATCACCTCGGGCATGACGCAGATCAACGTGCAGGGCCCGCTCTCGCGTGAGGTGCTGCAGCGCGCGACCTCGGTCGACATGGGCAATGAGGCTTTCCCCTTCCGGGCAGCCCGCATCATCGACATCGGGTACGCGCGGGTGCTGTGCGCGCGGATCACTTACCTCGGTGAGCTCGGGTACGAGCTGCACGTGCCGGTGGAGCTCGCCGGGCACGTGTACGAGCAGCTGGTCGAGGCGGGTGCGCCCTCGGGCATGCGTCATGTCGGCCTGAAGTCCCTGGCGAGCCTGCGCATGGAGAAGGGCTACCGCGACTTCGGCCATGACATCGACAACACCGACGACCCGATCTCGGTGGGCCTCGGTTTCACGATCGACGACGATCACGACTTCATCGGGCGCGATGCTGTCCGGGAGCTGCGAGCGCAGGGAGCCCCGCGCAGCCGGCTTGTCGCCGTGCGCGTGCTGGATCCCGAGCCGATGCTCCACCACGCGGAGACCGTGCTGATGGATGGCGAGGTGGTGGGCTACGTGCGCGCCGGGTCGTACGGGCACACCCTGGGTGGCGCCGTGGGACTGGCGATGGTGACGGCCGCCGAGCCCATCACGTCCGACCTGCTCGCGTCGCACGCGTGGGAGGTCGACATCGCAGGTCGACGCTGGCCGATCGAGGTGTCGCTGCGCCCGCTGTACGACCCGAAGGGCGACCGCATCCGCCGCTGACCTCGCGTCAGGGCGCCCTCACGAGCCGGGTGGAGCGCTGATGACGCCGAGCCGGGCCAGGCCGGTCGGCCCGGCGTCCGCCGTGGGGTCGAGGTCGGCGATGTCGACGGTCGTGCCCCACTCGGCGAGCTGCTTCTGGATCGATCGACGTGCCCGGTCGAGCTTGCGCGCGATCATGCGGCGCGTGGCCCACTCCTGCTCGCGATCCCGGAGGGCCTGCTCCACGGCCTCCTGCTGCGCCGTCGTGGCCGTCAGGCCGAAGGCGCGGATCAGCCCGGTGACGATGTCGATGCGGTAGTCGTGGCCGCGCCGGACGAACGTGCCGGGCTTGGACTGCATGCCGTTGAAGAGGTCCACGGTCGCCAGCACGAACGAGGTGATGGGTCGGAACTTGGCCTCGCGCGGGACGAGCGGCGGGCGGGTCGTGGGCGGGCCCATCCACCACGGTGCCTGCAGCACCATGCCGAATCCGTATTTGTTCACCGGGTCGTCGTGGTGGACGACCATCAGGTGGCGCATCGATCCGGGGGTGGGTGGGTCGACCTCGTCCGGCTGGCTGGCGAGCGTGAGGCTTCCCTCGGGGTCGACCTCGTGCGCTGCAGTGCGCCACTGCTTCCAGGTGTGGGTGCGGAAGGGGACCCCGAGGTACAGCCCGGCGCGGACCCCGAGATCGTTCAGGCGGCGCATGTCGGCCCGCCCGTCCGGTCCGATCGACAGGTCGAGGGCGACGTTCGCGCCCAGGCTCTCGCCGATGAGCACGACGACCGGCCGATCGTCCTCCGGGCGCCGTGCCAGCTCCTCTGCGATGCCCTCAAGCACCATGCGGGTGAGCTCCACCGCGTCGTGCGTCCGCGTGAGCGCGAGTGCTGACGGCACCAGCGCGTACTGCGGCACCACGATGGCGCAGTCACCGCGGGTGAGGTACTCCAGCGCCTCGGCGATCGAGTAGTTGAAGTAGCCGACACCCGTCGGGGACCCGACGGCGATGAGCCGTCGGTCGAAGGCCCCGACGTCGTGCATGTCGGCCAGGGTCAGGTCGGCACGTTCGCGGATGCCGACGGCCGACTCGTAGCCGCCGACGACGCGGACCGGCTCGAGGGCCGGCTCGCCCATGACGCGCGTGATGTCGGCGGCCGACAGGGCCATCAGGACGAACCGGCGTCCCTCCTTGCCCAGCGACGTGAAGGGCATGCGGCTCATCGGCCCGGCGGAGACCCACGGCGACGTCGGCGGCTCCGGGTAGGCGGGCTCCACGATGTCGTCACGCTGCTGCACACGCTGAGTGACGATGTTGAACGCGGCCAGGCCCCCGGCGGTGAACGCCCCGAGGAGGAGGACATGTGCGGTGAGGGTGCCGAGCGCGCCGGAGTCGCGCCCGAGGATGCGGCTGAACCCCAGCTCCAGCAGTCGGGCAGCCGACTGCTCGCCGGCTGTCGCTGCGGCCAGCGCGAGCCCGGACGCCGCGCCGACCGCGACCGCCTGGGTGACGGCGCGCGTCCCCGCCCCGGCGACGGCGTGGCGCTCGGGCGCGACGATCCCGAACCGGGCCGCGCGGCGCCCGCGGTTCAGGACGCTCACCCCGACGACGACGGCCCCGGTGGCCACCGCGGGGAGGAGGGTGGTGTCGAGCCCGGGACGAAGGCCCAGGCGGCGGTGCAGCAGCCAGTCCCAGCCGGCCGAGGCCCCACCGGCCATGGCCGAGAACGCGGTGATACGGCCGACGGTCGCCAGGCCCGCTGCCGGCAAGCTCGTGCCGCTGGCCCGTTGTGCGGCCGCCGACATGGCGAGCCCGGCCGTGACACCGGTGGCGGAGATCAGCAGGCTGGCCCGGACCCCCGGGCGGCCACCGGGTCGCACGGCCAGGGCCTGGAGAGTTGCCCAGGTCGTGGCGGCGATCTCGTAGTGGGTGGCGGCGACCACCCCGGTGGCGACCGCCTGCTGGGCCACCTGCCGGGGGAGCAGGCTGCGGGCGAAGGTGCCTGCGACCGACCACGAGGCGGCGGCGACCCCCACCTGAACGGGGGTGTCGGTGGCCCAGCGGGTGAGCCAGCCCGACCTGCGCAGCACGCTCATGGGCCGATTGTGGCCCAGGAGGCGGTTTGGCAGGGCGGAAAGCGTCGGGTAGCGTCGACGAGCAGATCCGCACTCAGGACCTCCCGGGGCGTCGTCGCCCCGGACCGGGAGACGGGAGGCCGCATGGCGCACGTCGGTCATGCAGGGAGCAGGCGCGGTGCCCGCTCGATCGCCTCGGGCCTCGTGCTCGGTGCCGTGGTCGGCAGCCTCTCCGCCGCCGGTGCCGTCATCGCGGGTGCTCCCGCCGCGAGTGCGGGGGACCGGGTCTGCCCGGCGCGCAACTTCGTCATCGGTGCGGGCTGGGGTGCTGACCGCGGCTCCCGCGGCCACCGCGGCATCGATCTCGGTGGTGAGCGGGGCAGCCCGATCCTGGCCATCGAGGACGGCGTCATCGACCGCACCAAGCGCCAGGACAACGGCGCCCTGCAGATCGTGCTCCAGGGGGAGAGCGGCTCGAAGTTCTACTACGGCCACATGGACGACGTCCTCATCCGCGGCGGCCAGCGCGTGCGCGCGGGCGACCTCATCGGCACGATGGGCGACTCCGGCTCGCCGGGTGCGGTGCACCTGCACTTCGAGTTCTGGCGCAGCGGCGGGGAGTCCGACGCCATCGACCCGGCCGAGCTCATCGACCGGGTCTGCGGGCGCGGCGGCGACCGCAGCGGGGCGTCCGTGCGCGAGCCGGCTCCCGACCGGGGCCAGCGCCCGTCGGCCAGGAAGCCCGGGGCCGCGATCACCGGCGAGACCTTCAGCAACTGATCAGCGGCTGCGCGTCAACGCACCCCGCATCAGAGGGTGCCTGCATCGAGGAGCGCCAGCACCTCGGCGGCCCGCGTCCGGACCGCGTCGAGATCGGCCAGGCGCTCAAGGCCCCGCACCGGCTGGGCCATCCGCGGGTTGCCGGCGAACCGCTCGCGATGACGGTCGATGAAGCTCCAGTACAGCGTCGTGAACGGGCAGGCATCGTCACCCACGCGCTTCTTCGGGTCGTAGCGGCAGCCGCTGCACGATCGACCCATGCGAGACAGGTAGGCACCGCCCGCCGCGTAGGGCTTCGTCATCATCAGGCCGTCGTCTGCGTGCACTCCCATGCCGATCACGTTCGGCACCATCACCCAGTCCGCTGCGTCGACGAACATGCGCCGCATCCAGTCGAGCAGCTCATCCGGGCGCACGCCGGCGATGAGCGCGAGGTTCGAGAGCACCATGAGCCGGGGGATGTGGTGCACCCATCCACGAGCATCCACGTCTGCGACGATCCCGCCGACGCAGGCCATCTGCGTCTTGCCGGGCTCACTAATCGCGGGCGGCAGCGGGCGCAGCGCATCGAGCCCGTTGCGGTCGCGATAGTCCGCAGGCAGGTGCCAGTACATGCCGTTGACATACTCCCGCCACCCGATGACCTGCCGGATGAAGCCCTCGGTCGAGGCGAGGGGGATGTCGCCGCGCGCATGGCGCTGCAGGACGGCCCGCACCACCTCCTCCGGGTGCAGCAGGCCGATGTTCAGGTACGGGCTGAGCAGGGAGTGATGGACCGACCACGAGTCGGCGGGCATCGCGTCCTCGTAGGGCCCGAACTCGTGCAGGACGTTGTCGGTGAAGTGTGCGAGCTGGCGGAGGGCCCCTGCGCGGGTCGTTGCCCAGGTGCCGTCGGGTGCCGCGCCGGTGACCGGCAGCGCACGGGCCCGGATGTCCGCCCACACGGCCTCGTCGATCGCGTCGGGCTCGAACCGCAGGGGCTCCGGCCACGGATGCGGCTTGCGCGGCGGGGGCAGCCGGTTGTCGACGTCGAGGCTCCATCGGCCGCCCACCGGGCGGGTGCCGTCCATCAGGATGCCCAGGCGCGCGCGCTGCCAGCGGTAGAAGGCATCCATGCGCAGGCCCGATTGCCCGCTGGCCCAGTCGGCGAATGCCGGGCGCGGCGTGAGGAACCGCTCGTCGGGCAGCAGGGTCACCCCGGCGGCGTCCCACGCGCGCATGACCCCGTGCGACGACGGCTCGCCGGCCACCACCTGCTCACCGGCACGCACGTGCCGGGACGCCCCCTCGGCGGTGGACGGCGCACGCTCGCGGTGGACCGTGAATCCCTCAGCCTCGAGCTCCACCGCGAGGTGCTCGGCCGCCGACATCAGCAGGAACAGCCGCTGCGCATGCCAGGTGCGCGACCGGAGCATGCCCTCGCTCTCGACGAGCAGGATCGCGTCCTCGTCCGGCCGTGCCCCGGCCAGGGGTCCGTGATGGCGGTCGAGCTGGTCGTAGGCGAGCAGGATGGTGCGGCTCATGCGCCGATCTCGGCCCGCACGGCGTACAGCTCCGGGAAGAACGTGAGGTCGAGCGCCTTGCGCAGAAAGGGCACCCCGCTGGAGCCTCCCGTCCCGGTGCGCGAGCCGATGATGCGCTCGACGGTCTTGAGGTGCTGGAAGCGCCACGTCTGGAAGTTGTCCTCGATGTCGACGAGCGTCTCGCAGGCCTCGTACTCGCGCCAGTGGCTCTTGGTGTGGTCGTAGATGTCAGCGAAGATCGGCAGGAGAGTGGGGTGCAGGTGCCAGCGCCGACGGACATCGCGGTCGAGGATGTCGCGGGGGACGGGGTGCCCGATGCGATTGAGGAAGCGCAGGAACTCGTCGTAGAGCGTCGGCTCGTCCAGCAGGTCGGTCAGGAGCCGGTGGACCTGCGGCTGGTGGTCGAACACCTGCAGCATCTGCTCGTCCTTGTTGCCCAGGATGAACTCCACCGCCCGGTACTGCCAGGACTGGAAGCCCGAGGAGCTCTGCAGGAATGAGCGGAACTCCGCGTACTCGCTCGGGGTCAGGGTGGACAGCACTCGCCACTGCACCACCAGGGTGTTCTGGATGTGCTTGACGCGCGCCAAGGCCTTGAGTGCTGGGGAGAGCTCGTCGTGCGCGAGCAGGTCGCGAGCGGCACGCAGCTCGTGCAGCATGAGCTTGAGCCACAGCTCGGATGTCTGGTGCTGGATGATGAAGAGCATCTCGTCATGCCGTGGCGGATCGCTGACGGGCTGCTGCGCCGAAAGCACGAGATCGAGGCGCAGGTAGTCGCCGTACGACATCTCATCACTGAAGTCGCGGCGCACGCCGGGCTCGAGCGGTCGCGAGTAGCCGTCGGCGGTCATGCCTGCTCCGCCTTGCGCACGGCGGACGCGGCGACGCTCGCTCCGCTGACGAAGGCACGGCGCCACGGCGGCACGCCCTCGATCTCGATCTCGAGGCTGAACGACAGGAATGTGCGGATGAGCACGATGAGGCCGAGGACGATCACGTTGTCGAGCGTCGGCGCTACGGCGACCGTCCGGATGAGGTCGCCGGCAACGAGGATCTCCAGCCCGAGCAGCAGCACGCCACCGAGGAACTGCCGCAGGATCGTGTACGTCATTCGCCCCTGACGGGTCCGCAGGTAGGTCCGCGCAGCCAGCACGAAGGCGAGCACCAGGCCCACGACGAGGACGATGGCCGCGATGAGCTCGAAGACCTGGGCGATGGTGAGCATCAGCTCTGCGTAGCGGGCCTCGTCCATGGGTGCTCCTCTGCGTCACATTCGTCCGGAGTAGTCCCAGGACGTGAGTGCCAGCTCGTCGATGCGCAGGGCGACCTCGGTCGCGGATCGCGAGAGCAGCCACGTGGCCAGGGGTGTCGGCGTCGAGCCTAGGTATCGGGTGATGAGGTCAGCAAGGACCTGTGCTCCGCGCTCGGGGACGACGGTGGCACGCCCCGTTCCGCGGACCCCTCGGTAGGGCGGGGCGTCGGCCGCGACCTCGAACCCGACCCGGCCGTCGCGACGCACGCGCTTCGCGACGACGGAGTCCTCCTGGGTCGCGCACCACAGGGCTGCCCCGTCGTAGGCGAACCACAGCGACTGCACGAGCGGCTGCCTGCCAGCCGATGCCAGTCGCACCGGGATGACCGTGCTGCTCAGGTAGTCGTCGACCTGCTCGGCTGACCAGGGGCCGGAGCGCAGCGCGGGCGGGGTCACGTCCCGACCCTAGGCCGGGCTGCCGAGGGATGGCAGTTCAATCACCCGATCGGCAATGGCCTGCGCTTCCTCGGCGTCGTGCGTCACGTGGATCGCGGCCACGCCGGACTCCCGTAGCACCGCCGCCACCTCCACGGCGAGGCGTCGCCGCAGGTCCGCGTCGAGTGCGCTGAAGGGCTCGTCGAGCCCGAGCACAGCGGGCTGCGGTGCCAGTGCTCGGGCGAGGGCGACGCGCTGCGCCTGCCCCCCGCTGAGCTGGTCGGGCCGGCGTGGGCCGTAGCCGTCGAGCCCGAGCCAGTTCAGCAGCTCGTGCGCGCGAGCGGTGGCACGACGGCGATCCCATCCGTGCCGGCGCAGGCCGTAGGCAATGTTCGCGGCCACGTCGAGGTGGGGGAAGAGCAGCGGCTCCTGGAACAGCAGCCCCACGCCACGCTCCTGGATGGGCGCGGTCGTGACATCGCGACCGTCGACCAGCACGTGCCCGTGCGGGACGGGCAGGACGCCAGTGATCTCGCCGAGCAGCGTCGACTTGCCGCTGCCGCTCGGCCCGAGCACCGCGACGATCTCGCCGCTGCCGACCTCGAGGTCGATGCCGCGCATGAACACCTGACCCTCGTATCCGAGGGACAGGTCGACGACGGACAGGCGAGGGGTCATGCCGCCACGGCCGATCGACGTGACGTCCGGGTGCTGCCCCAGCGGTCGATGAGCAGGACGAGCAGCAGCGTGACGACCACGAGGACCACGGCCAGTGCCGCGGCGACGCCGACGGACTGATCACCGGGTCGCCCGAGCAGTCGGACGATCTGCACCGGCACTGTGGGCGAGTCGGTGCGGGCAAGGAACGCGGCCGCGCCGAACTCCCCGAGCGAGACTGCTCCGGCCAGGGCCGCCGACGCGACCATGGCCACGCGCAGCACTGGGCCGTGGGCGGTCCAGAACGCCCGGCTGGCCCGCGCGCCGAGCGTTGCGGCCAGTGCTGCGAGTCGGGGATCGGTGCCGCGGAGGGCAGGCGTGACGACCGCGATGACCAGCGGCACGGCGACGAGGGCGTGCGCGACCGGCACGAGGAGCCCGGTGCCGCGCAGGTCGAACGGGGGTCGGCCGAACGCGAGCAGCGTGCCCAGTCCCAGCGTGGCGGCCGAGACCCCGAGCGGGACCATGCCGATCACCGCGATCACCCGAGCACGGCCCGGCACCAGGATGGCGAGGGCGGCGGCGCCGCCCACCAGAGCGGCCACGAGCGCAGTGACGGCGGCGTAGCCGAGTGACGTCGCGAGCGCCGCACTCGGGGGCGCGAGGCGGGTCGTCCCGGCGTCGACGGACCCCAGCGATGCCCACCAGTCGAGGGTCCAGCCCGCGGGCCCTCGCAGCGATGCGAGCACCAGGGCGATGATCGGCAGAAGGACGATCGCGGAGCCGAATGCGGCAGTGCCGAGGACGGCCAGCCGTGGACCGGGCAGGGTCGGGAGCGGGTGCAGCGGTACCGGGCGTCGCCGACGTGACGACTGCCCGCGCGATGCGACGGCGCCGAGGAGCAGCACGAGCGACACCACGACCAGCTGCACGATGGCGGACGCCGCCGCACCGGGGAAGTCGAGCAGCACCGACACCTGGCGCAGCACCTGCGACTCCAGCGTCCGCGTCGTGGCGTCGCCGAGCAGCAGCACGATGCCCAGGGAGCTGAACGAGAAGACGAACACCACGGCGGCGCTCGTGATGATCGACGGCCGAAGGCCGGGCAGGGTGACGTCGACGAATGCCCTCCAGCGCGATGCGCCGAGGGTGCGCGCGACGAGCTCCAGCTCACCGGTCTGCTGCGCCCACTGCGATCCGACAATGCGCGTCACGACGGCGAGGTTGACGTAGGCATGCGCGATCACGACGAGCGCGAGCCCCTGCGGCATCCCCGGACCGAGCAGTGAGCGCACCGCCAGTGCGACGACGACGGTGGGCAGCACGAACGGGACGGTCACGAGAGCCTGCACGAGGGCACGCCCGCGGTAGCGGTAGCGCGTGGCCACGTTGGCCAGGGGGAGGCCGATCAGCAGGGCCAGCAGCGTGCTCGCGAGGGCCTGCAGGACGGCGAGTCCTGCGACCTGCCACAGTGACGTGTCGACCAGGTCGGCGGCGAACCCGCCGGCTGAGGACGCGATTGTGCGTACCAGCGTCGCAAGCGGGTAGGCGAGGAACACGGCGAGGAAGGCCGCGGGCAGAACCCACGACCACCGGAGCCAGGCGGGGAGGGTCACCGGCCCATGACCGAGCCCCACTCGGCCAGCCAGTCCGGCAGGCCTGCGGCGACCTCGCCGGCGGGAAGCGCCAGCGGCTCCGGCACGTCGAGCGCGAAGTCGGCGAAGACCTCGGGCAGCGCGATGCCCTCGCGGGCGGGGAAGACGAACATCGACAGCGGCACGTCCGCCTGCACGGCCTGCGACAGCAGCCAGTCGACGACCACGCGTGCCCCCTCGGGGTTGGGCGTGCCGGCCAGCACGCCCGCGTACTCGACCTGGCGGTAGCAGCCGTCCGCCATCGCCGACGTCGACGGTGCCTCGGGCTTGGGCTCGGCGGCGTAGACGATCTCCGCCGGCGGGCTCGTGGCGTACGAGACGACGAGCGGCCGCGTGCCGTCGCCACCCCCGCTGAACTGGCCGATGTAGGCGTCCGTCCACGACGCGGCGACACTCACGCCGTTGTCGCGCAGCGCGCTCCAGTAGTCCGTCCACCCGTCGCCGTAGCGCGCGATCGTGGCGAGCAGGAAGGCCAGTCCCGGTGACGACGTTGCCGGATCCTGCACCACGAGCATGTCGCGGTAGGTCGGATCGATGAGGTCGTCGAGCGTTGTGGGTGCAGGGACACCGGCCGCCGCGAGCGCAGCGTCGTCGATGTTGATGCAGACGTCTCCGTAGTCGATCGGCGTCACCATGCCGCCACCGGTGTCCTCGCGTAGCGACGGGATCACGGTGTCGAGCTCAGGGGAGGTGTACGGCTCGAAGACGCCGGCATCGAGTGCGCGGGACAGCAGCGTGCTGTCGACCCCGAACATGGCGTCCGCCGTCGGATTGCCCGCGGCGAGTACTGCACCGGCGACCATCGTCCCGGCGTCGGCCCCGCTGATGATCTCCAGCGTGATGCCGGTCTCCTCCTCCAGCTGCTCGACTAGGGCCTCGCTGACGACGAAGGACTCGTGGGCGAGCAGGCGCACCGTCGAGCCGGCGGCCGACTCCTCGGGTGCAGAGCTGCACCCGGTGGCGACCAGTGCTGCCGCCAGGGCCACCGTGATGGTGACGGGGAACGCACGCATGGGATCTCCCTCCGCTGGAATTACCCAGATCAGGTTCATGGGTCGGTGGGAGCGGCCACCCTCTCAGCCCGCCGGTCTCGCGAGCTCCCCGAGTGAGGTCAGGGTAGTACGAAGTCGACGCCGGCGTCGGATGAGGGCGGGGAGGTAGCCTCCAGACGTGGCCGCCGACATCGCCTTCACCTGCGCGGAAGGCTGGACGCCCGTGTCGTCGCGCCTGTCGACCGCGCGCCGCATCACCCTGCTGCTGGTCTACGTGCTCGTCGCGGGCGGGGTGGTCATCCTGCTCCTCGTTCCGGAGGTACCCGCCTGGGTCTCGGCGGTCGTCGCGGCCGCGGCCGTCATCAGCTTCGTCTGGCTGTGGTGGCTGATCGGGCGGCGGGTGCGCTCGTTCGGGTATGCCGAGCGCGATGACGATCTCCTGGTGACCAGCGGCATCCTGTTCCGGCGGCTGGTGATCGTGCCCTACGGCCGCATGCAGCTGGTCGACGTCAAGGCGGGTCCGATCGATCGGCGGCTCGGAATCACGACGGTGCAGCTGCACACCGCAGCCGCCACGACGGATGCAGCGATTCCCGGGCTCACGCCGCAGGATGCCGTCGCGCTGCGCGACCGGCTCGCCCGCCGCGGTGAGCAGCGGTCGACCGGGCTGTGAGCGACCCGCAGCGCCCGTCCGCCATCGGCGACGACCTCGGCCTGGGAGCCTTCGTCCCGCCGGACGCGACGAGCGACGAGCAGGGGCGCCGGCACGCGCATCCCGTCACGCCGATCGTGCACGGAGTCGCGGCCCTCCCGTTCGGGATCGCCTTCGCCTTCGTCTCCCTGGGAGGAGTACTCGCCTCCATCGGGATCGGGGCGTTCCTCGGTGCCGTGCTGGTGGTCGTCATCATCGGACTGCTCGTGACGGGCTGGTCCTACCTTGCATGGCGCAACCTGTGGTACTGGTTCGACGACGACGGTGACTTCCGTGTCGACTCGGGCGTCGTCACTCGCCGGCAGCGGCGCCTGCAGCTGAGCAGGCTGCAGGCCGTCGATGTGGCGCAGCCACTGTTCGCGCGTCTGTTCGCGATGGCGGAGGTGACGATCGAGGTCGCCGGCACCGGTGACTCGCGGGTGCGCCTGCGCTACCTCACGCTGGGTGACGCACGGGCCCTGCGCAGCGAGGTGCTCGCCCGCGCAGCGGGACTGGGCGAGGAGGCCGGAGAGGCACCGGAGGCGCCGATCGTCCAGGTCCCGCATCGCGATCTGGCTGTATCGCTCCTCGCCCGCAGCGTCACGGCCGGCCTGCTGCTCCTCACGGTCGTGATCTTCCTGTTCACCTGGCGGATTGAGGGCTGGGGCGGCCTCGGCGTCATGGCGCTCACCGGCGGCATCCCGATCCTCGTGGTTGTCACCGAGTTCATCCGCTACTTCGGCTTCCGGGTGAGCGAGTCACCCGACGGCCTGCGGCTCCGGTTCGGCCTGGCGCGTACCGAGACGAGGACCGTCCCACCGGGGCGCGTGCAGGCGATCGAGTTCGTCGAGCCCCTGCTGTGGCGGCGGTGGGGCTGGGTGCGCGTACGAGTCAACATCGCCGGGGTGAACCGTGACGAGTCCGGGGGCAGCCGGCAGGAGACCCTGCTGATCCCGGTGGCCCCGCGCGAGGTCGCCGTCGACCTGGTGCAGCGGGTGCTCCCGGGCCTGGACCTCGAGAGCCTGCAGTGGCACGAGGCTCCCCCGCGTGCGCGCTGGCGCGCACCCGTGCAGTGGCGCCGTCTTGCGGTGGCCTGGGACGGCACGATCCTGGCGAGCCGGCGCGGTCGCATCACGCGCCGCCTGGCGGTGATGCCGCACGCGCGCACCCAGTCGGTCCGCGTGACCCAGGGGCCCTGGGAGCGCGCATTGGACCTGGCCTCCATGCATGCCGACTCGACGCCAGGCCCTGTCCGGGTGGCGGCCCTGCACCTCGACGCGGTGTTCGCACGCTCCGTCGCCGACGACCAGGCCGCACGGGCCCGGCTCGCGCGAGGGACGGACACCTCGACCCGCTGGGCCCAGTCGGGGGAGTGAGGTCAGCTGCTGCGCTGCATCGCACCTGCGATGGCGTCGGCGAAGTCGTCGACGTCCTCGGCGGTGGTGTCCCACGAGCACATCCACCGCACCTCGCCAGTGTGCTCGTCCCACGTGTAGAAGCGGTGGGTCCGCTGGAGTTCCTCGGTCACGTCTCGGGGCAGGATGGCGAAGACGGCGTTCACCTCCACCGGCTGCGTGATGACGACGCCGTCGATCTCCCGGACCCGGGCGGCGAGGCGCTGCGCCATCGCATTGGCGTGCAGTGCGTTGCGGCGCCAGAGTTCGTCGGTGAGCAGTGCGAGCAGCTGCGCACTGATGAAGCGCATCTTGCTGGCCAGTTGCATGGACGTCTTGCGCAGGAAGTCGACTCCCGGAGCGGTATCGGGGTCGATGACGACGATGGCCTCGCTGAGCATCCCGCCGTTCTTCGTGCCGCCGAGCGAGATGACGTCCGCCCCCTCGGCGGCCTCGGCGAGCGAGCAGCCCAAGGCAGCGGCGGCATTCGCGAGCCGTGCACCGTCGACGTGCAGCCGCAGGCCGAGCCCGTGAACGTGGTCGGCGATGGCGCGCACCTGCTCGCGCCTGTAGAGCGTCCCGTACTCCGTCGACTGGGTCAGCGAGACGACGCCGGACTGGGAGCGGTGGACCGTGCCGAAGCCCCAGGCCTGGGAGTCGATCAGTGCAGGCGTCAGACGCCCGTCGGGTGCAGGCACCGTCCAGAGCTTCAGTCCGGCCATGACCTCCGGCGCACCACCCTCATCGGCGTTGATGTGCGCAGTCTGGGCGCACACCACCGACTCCCATCGGCGGGTGAGCGCCTGGAGCGCCACCACGTTCGCGCCGGTGCCGTTGAAGACGGGGTAGACCTCTGCACGCGGGCCGAACTGCTCGCGGATCACGGCCTGGAGGAGAGCGGTGGTGTCGTCGTCTCCGTACGAGACCTGGTGACCCTCGTTGGCCGCGACCATGGCGGCCATCACGTCGGGGTGGACTCCGGCGTAGTTGTCACTGGCGAAGCCGCGCCACGCCGCACCGCTCGTGTCAGCCACTGCGGAGCCTGCTGATCGTCCACAGCATCGCGCCCACGATCACGATGACGAGGAGGCCGAGGAACACCGTGGTGATGTCCCAGCCGAGGACGGCAGCCCGCACGATGAAGGCCCCGCCCATCATCAGCAGGGCGAAGCCCTGCAGGAACAGGGAGAAGCGCAGCGTGCGGGGACTCGGTCCGTCGTTCGGGGATTCCTCGGGCACGGGATCAGCCTTCCACACGCGTCACGAGGCCGCGTTCCACAGGGCGATCACCGGGGTGCGGTGCTCGAAGCCGAGCGCGGACAGCCGCCCGGCGTCCAAGGCGAACAGCCGACCGTCGATCGGGGGCAGCCCCAGCCAGCGTGCGGTGAGGATGCGCAGCACGTGGCCGTGCGCCACAAGGACGCAGTCCCGATCCTCGTCGAGCACAGGCGTGCAGCGGCCGATGACGCGCTCCACGCGCTGCGCGACGTCGTCGAGCTGCTCGCCCGGCGAGTCGCCCGGCGGCACCGGGTGGTCCCAGATCAGCCACTGCGGATCGTGGAGGTCGGTGCGGATCCCAGGGGTGGTCCGGCCCTCCCAGACGCCGTAGTCCCACTCCAGGAGATCGTCGGTGAGCTCGTCAGGCGACAGTCCGGCCAGCCGCGCGGTGTCCCGGGCACGGGTCAGGGGACTGCACAGCACGAGGCCGGCGTCGATGCGGGAGACCGCAGGCGCCAGCCGCGCTGCAGCCGCAGCGCCCTCCTCGGTGAGGGGGATGTCGGTGCGCCCGGTATGGCGTCCGTCCCGGCTCCACTGGGTCTCGCCGTGCCGGATGAGCCAGATGCGCGCGGCCATCGGGTCAGGATAGGTCGTGCCCGAGCGTTTCAGGCCTCGAGTTCGGGGTGCTCGTCCTCGTCGACCGCCCGCGTTCGACTGCCGTCGATGGCCGCCGTGAGACGCAGCCCGTAGCCGACGGCCGGCCCGATGAGCAGGGCGAACAGCACGGTGCCGATGCCGACCGTGCCGCCGAGCAGCCAGCCGAGGGCCAGCACGACGGCCTCGATCCCCAGGCGCACCCGGCTCACCGGCCACCCCGTGCGCTGGTGGATGCCGGTCATCCAGCCGTCGCGCGGCCCGGGCCCCAGGCCCGTCGTGAGGTAGATGCCGCTGCCGAGTCCGATGAGCGCAATGCCGAGCAGGACCATGGCCAGCCGCAGGAGGAGTATCGCCGGACTCGTGCCATCCGGGCTCGGCAGCACGAGGACCATCACCTGCAGGGCTGCGGAGATGACGATGGCGTTCATCACGGTGCCCAGGCCGGGGCGCTCGCGCAGGGGGATCCACAGCAGCAGCACCGTGACGCTGATGAGAAACGTCGCCAGGCCGATGGAGATGTCGATGCGCGTCGTGAGGCCCTGAGCGAGCACGGTCCACGGGCCGTTGCCCAGGCCCGCCGACACGAGTAGGGCCTCGCCCGTGCCGAACAGCCACAGGCCCAGGACGAGGAGGAGGAAGGTGGTCGGCCGGCATCGCCACCGCGAGGGGGCGCGCCACGAGGTCACCGGGACGCTGCGCGAGGGGGCGAGGACGGCCCAGCGGCGAACCATCAGGGCAGCCTGTCAGTCATAGGCAACGGCTTCCGTGGCGGGGTCCGGCGACTTACCATGCACGCATGATTCGCGTGCCGCGCGTCGTTGCGTTCGCCATCGCTGCTGGACTCGCCGGCACGCTGCTGGCGGCATGCGGCGGAGGCGATGAGCCGCAGGCCGAGCAGACGACCCTCGGCGAGGTCATCGCCTCCGAGGGCGCGGCGGTGCTCATGGAGGCCCAGTCGCTCAATGCACTCGACCAGCCGATCGCCTATCCCAAGGGCAAGCAGGCCCAGGTCAGCAGCGAGATCGAGGTGCTGGAGCCCGGGCAGGAATCGGGCTGGCGCAAGTACCGGGTGCCGGTCTACGTCTACGTCATGGAGGGCACCATCAGCGTCGAGTACGACGCGGGGGTGGTGAAGGACTTCCCAGTGGGCAGCGCATTCCTGCAGGCCAAGGGGATCTGGCACAACATCAGCAACAAGGGTGACGCCCGGGCCCAGCTGCTCAGCGTCGTGATGGGCGTCAAGGGCGTCAACAGCATGGCTGAGCGCTGAGCCCCGGCTGCACCTAGAGTCTCCTCCGTGCTGGGCGTCGACGACTACCTCGACCGCGTCCTCGCCCTCGTGCAGCCGCTGGCGGCGATCGACCTGCCGCTCTCGTCGGCCCAGGGCTGCGTGCTCGCGCAGGACGTGACGGCGCCGTGGCCGCTGCCCTCGTTCGACAACTCCTCGATGGACGGGTACGCGGTGCTGGCGGCCGATGTCGCGGCGGCCACCGAGGCGGCGCCGGTGGTCCTCGAGGTGATCGACGACGTGCCCGCGGGGTACCGGGCCTCCGAGGCGCTGCGCCCCGGCACCGCGATCCGCATCATGACGGGTGCGCCCATGCCCGAGGGCGCGGACGCCGTCGTCCCGGTCGAGCGCACGGACGCCGGGACCGAGACCGTCCGAGTCACCTCGCCCGTCGATACCGGCGCGTACATCCGGCGTGCCGCGGAGGACGTCGTCGCGGGGGAGGTCGTGCTGACGGCCGGGACGCTCATCGGCGCGCGCCAGGTGGCCATCCTCGCCGCCGTCGGCTGCGGGCATGTGACCGCGCACCCCCAGCCGAGGGTCGCGGTGATCTCCACCGGCTCGGAGCTCGTCGAGCCCGGGACGCCCCTTCGCCATGGCCTCATCAGCGACAGCAACTCGTACCTGCTCGTCGCCGCCTGCCGGGAGGCCGGAGCCGAGGCGTACCGCGTGGGGCCCGTAGTCGACGACGACCAGGCCTTCCTGTCGGCCGTCGAGGACCAGCTGCACCGGTGCGACCTCATCCTGACCAGCGGCGGGGTGAGCATGGGGGCCTATGACACCGTCAAGGCGGTGCTCAGCCAGCTGGGCTCGGTCGACTTCGTCAAGGTGGCGATGAACCCGGGCATGCCGCAGGGCTGTGGCACGGTCGGCGACCAGGGCATCCCGATCATCACCCTCCCGGGCAACCCGGTGAGCAGCTACATCTCGTTCGAGAACTTCGTGCGCCCCGCGATCCGTCGGATGCGAGGGCTGACGGACCTGCACCGGCCCCAGCGCCGTGCGCGGTCGGCGACGTCCATCGCCTCGCCGCCGGGCAAGAGGCAGTTCGCGCGCGCAGCGCTTCTGCCCACGGGGGAGGTGCGCCTTGTCGGCACCGGACAGGGCTCCCACGTGCTCGGGGGGCTCGCCGTAGCGGACGCTCTGGTGGTCATCCCCGAGGGGGTCAGCGAGGTGGCCGCCGGCGACGAGGTGACCGTGATCGACCTGACGTCGGCCGACTGACCGGGCCGGCTGGCCTGTTCATCTTCGAGCGCTATGTTCCGCGCGTGGCCAAGTCCAAGGACGCCGATCCCCTCGAGAGGTGGCGGCACTTCGAGTCCCAGTACGCCGAGCGGATCGCCCCGCTGCTCGGCACCGACGAGGTCCCGGTTCTCGGCAAGGACGAGATGATCGAGCTCGCCTCGCTGCGGGCGAAGGCCGACCGCTGGCGCGACCGCTTCTTCAAGGCCATGGAGGGCGTGCGCGACTGAGGTCGTTCATCGGGAGTTCACCGTACGTTCGCGCGCACGTTCCATGAGTGGCGCGCTTTTGCCTCAAGGACCCCGGAGACTGTCCGCCGGCAGCGCTTTCACCGGCTCTGTTCACCTCCGGTCCACCTTCTCGGGCGCGGATGTGCAACCACGAGGTGAACTCCGAGAGGCCGTAAGTGGACATCCTCCTCATCACCGTCATCGCCGTCATCGCGCTCGCGCTGATCTTCGACTTCACCAACGGCTTCCATGATGCGGCGAACAGCGTGGCGACCGTCGTGGCGACCCGAGCCCTGCCTGCGCGCTGGGCACCTGCGTTCTCCGCCTTCTTCAACTTCATCGCCTACTTCGTGGTGGGGACGGCGGTCGCCAACACGGTCGCGAAGACCGTGAAGAGCGATTTCGCAGGAGTGGCGGTCGCGTTCGCAGCGCTCTTCGCGGCGATCGCCTGGAACTACTTCACCTGGCGCGTGGGAATGCCGTCGTCGTCCAGCCACGCCATCATCGGTGGCCTGGTCGGAGCAGGGCTGGCGGCAGGAGGCCTGGGGGCGATCGACTGGGGCAGCGTGCAGAAGGCGGCCCTGGGCATCGTGGT
Source organism: Actinomycetota bacterium (assembly GCA_017856385.1). GTDB lineage: Bacteria > Actinomycetota > Actinomycetes > S36-B12 > S36-B12 > UBA10649. The sequence continues at coordinate 11,014 of JAFMFD010000026.1, read as the reverse complement.
CTCACCAGCGGTGGCCTTCAGCATCGCCTTCGCTGCGTTCTACCTCATCCTCGGCCTGCAGAAGCTGACCCGATGGCATGACGACCACCCGGTGTTCAAGGGTGCGCAGCTGGTCTCGGCGGCGGCGGTGTCCTTCGGCCACGGCGCCAACGATGCCCAGAAGACCATGGGCGTCATTGCGGCCCTGCTGCTGGGTGCCGGCTACACGAGTGCGGCGGACGACGGCTCGATCATGGTGCCCGAGTGGGTGGCGCTGGCCGCCTATGCGGCCATCGCCCTGGGCACGCTGTGGGGCGGCTGGAAGATCATCGAGACGATGGGACTGCGCCTCACCACTCTGCATGCGAACTCGGGCCTTGCCGCGAACATGGGAGCGACCACGGCGATCTTCGGTGCCACGGCGGTGGGCATGCCGATCTCGACCACGCATGCGGCGGCCTCCTCCATCGTGGGCGCCGGCGTCGGGTCCGGCAAGGGCGCGAACTGGAAGGTCGTCGGCGAGATGGTCACCGCGTGGGTCATCACCATCCCCGCATCGGGACTCATCGCGTTCGTCATGTTCCGTCTCACGCAGCTGCCGACCGTCGCTGCGTGGATCTCCGTGGGGGCCGTGACGGCAGTCTTCGCGGCCTGGGCGATCTGGTCGATGCTCCACACGATCCATGCGGCGGATGTCGAGGCGGAGATCCCGACCGAGGACGAGCTCGCCGAGCCCCTGCCCGGGCACCCGCAGGTGGAGGGGCGCGGCCCGGTCGAGTAGTCGCCGTGGTGTGTGTTCATCGCCTGTTCACGCACCTGTGGGATGGAGTTGGGTCCGCGGTGCACACTCGTATACCGCGTCCCGACACATTTGGGCCATGTCACTGGCCGACCCGGAGATCCGCGATCTGAAGGCAGCGGCCACGTCCCACCGGGGCGACCGGGTCTTCAATCGGATCATCACGGTCGCGGCCTTCACAGCCCTGGCCGTTCTCGCCGGGATCGCCGTCTTCCTCGGCCTGCAGACCATCCCCGCATTCCAGAGTCAGGGTCTGTCCTTCATCACGACCACCGCCTGGGACATCAACACCGACCCGCCGACCGCGGGCATCTGGGGCATGCTCTACGGCTCTGTCCTGCTGGCGGTCATCGGCCTGGTCATCGCGATTCCGGCATCGCTTCTGCTCAGCATCTTCACGGTGTTCCTGGCACCCCGGAAGCTCGCGGCGGGCCTGACCAACCTGATCGACCTGATGGCGGCCATCCCCTCGGTCATCCTCGGCCTGTGGGCCTTCTACATCCTGAATCCCACGGCCGAGGAGTGGCAGCGCCTGCTCAACCAGTACCTCGGCTGGATCCCGATCTTCCAGAACGCCAGCGGCAACTTCCTCGGCACGCCTTTCATCGCCGGATTCGTGCTGGCGATCATGATGATCCCGATCATCACCTCCGTCTCCCGCGAGGTGCTTGCACGCACGCCACCGGAGCTGATCAACGCCTCGGAGTCCCTCGGCTCGTCCCTGTGGACGATGCTGCGGTACGTCGCCCTGCCCTACGGCCGCGGAGGGATCGTCGGCGGGATCATGCTGGGGTTGGGCCGGGCGCTGGGCGAGACCATCGCCGTCTTCTTCGTGCTGAAAATCGTCTTCGAGGTGAACTGGTACCAGATCATCGAGTCCGGCGGCGGTTCGGTCGCCACGCTCATCGTGTCGCGGTTCGGCGAGGTCTCCGGTGAGTTCGAACTGAGCCTGCTCCTCGCGGCGGGATTCTTCCTGTTCGTCCTGACCCTCGTGGTGAACGTCATCGCGAACCTCATCGTCGCGCGGACCGGAAGGCTGCAGAAGTGACCACGACCTTCGATCCGTCCGCCCTCCCGCAGCTGCAGCAGCAGCGGATCGAGCGTCCCTGGCGCCGCAAGCCACCGATCTTCACCTGGTCGGTCGTCCTGGCGACACTGATCCCCCTCGCCATCGTCGGGTGGATCTACTGGTCCACCGACATCCCGGGCGCGATCGTCATGACGGTCATCTACCTGCCCCTGCAGCTCATCGCCTCGGGGGTTGCCGCCTTCGCAACGCGGGGCAGGCGCGGAATCCTGGACTCCGTCATCATCGTGAACGCGATCGGCGCGACGCTCTTCACCCTGATCGTGCTGCTCTCCGTGATCGGGTCGCTGATCGCGCGCGGCATCACGGCGATCAGCGCGCACTTCATCTACCAGAACAACGTGTACGTGAGCCCGAGCACGCCGCTCGAGTACGGCGGCATCGGCCACGCGATCCTCGGCACGGTCATCATTGTGGGCATCTCGATGCTCATCGCCGTGCCGATCGGCGTCGCCACGGCGATCTACATCACCGAGGTGCGCGGCCGTGCGGTGCCCTACGTGCGGTTCTTCGTCCAGGCCATGGCGGGCGTTCCCTCGGTCGTGGCCGGCCTGTTCATCCTCACCATCATCGTGGCCACCGGAGCCTTCCAGCAGGGCGCGTTCGCCGGGGGCCTCGCCTACGCGATCCTGATGCTGCCCACGGTGGCCCGCACCGCCGAGGAGGTGCTCAAGCTGGTGCCCGAGGACCTGCGGACGGGTGCGCTCGCCCTCGGCTCGACCCGGGCCAGGACCGTCCTGAGGGTCGTCCTGCCCGCCGCACGAACCGGCATCATCACCGCGATCATCCTGGGCGTCGCCCGGGTCATCGGCGAGACGGCACCCCTGCTCCTGGCGGCAGGATCGGCGGACGCCACTGTGGTGAATCCCTTCGGCGGGCCCATCGCCGCGATTCCGACGTACATCTTCAACAACGTCGCCCTGCCCTACCCCGATGCCGTCGCGCGCGCCTGGGCGTCGGCGCTCGTCCTGATCGTCCTGGTCTCCATCCTGTTCGTCCTCGCACGGGTCATCGGGCGCGGTCGACTGAGCAGCAAGTAGAGAGGTCCACTCATGTCCATCGCAGAGTCCAAGGGTGTCGACACCATCCAGACCCCCGCTGTGACCGACTCCTCGCCGACGACCGATCGTGAGATCGAGATGTCGACGCAGGACGTCAGCGTCTGGTTCGGCAAGCGCAAGGTCCTCGAGGGCGTGAGCATCGACTTTCCCAAGCGCTCGGTCACGGCGCTCATCGGCCCGTCCGGCTGCGGCAAGTCGACCTTCATCCGCACCCTCAACCGGCTCCATGAGCTGATCCCCGGTGCGGCACTCGCGGGGTCGGTCATGTACGAGGGCAAGGACATCTACGACCGCGACGTGGATCCCGTGCAGATCCGCTTGAAGATCGGCATGGTCTTCCAGAAGCCCAACCCGTTCCCGAGCATGACGATCCGGGGCAATGTGCTCGCGGGCCTGAAGCTCTCCGGGATGAAGCGCAGCAACCACGACGACATCGTCGAGGAGACGCTGCGGGCCGCGGGCCTGTGGAACGAGGTCAAGGACCGGCTCGGGGCGGCCGCCGGTGAGCTCTCAGGCGGCCAGGCCCAGCGGCTCGTCATCGCCCGAGCCCTTGCCGTCCAGCCGCATGTCCTCCTCATGGACGAGCCGTGCTCGGCCCTGGACCCCGCGTCGACGCTGAAGATCGAGGAGACCATCCGCGACCTGTCGAAGGACGTCACGATCATCATCGTCACCCACAACATGCAGCAGGCTGTTCGTGTCTCGGATCGCACGGCCTTCTTCCTCGCCGCGGAGAACGAGCCCGGGCATGTGGTGGAGCAGGGCCTGACCACCGAGATCTTCGGCAACCCGCAGGACCAGCGGACCCTCGACTACGTGAACGGCCGGTTCGGTTAAGGGGTTGTTCACCGAGGCACGGATTGTTCACCGAAGGCTTCCGGATCGGACACCCGTTGCGCACCTTCGCGACGCCCGGCATGCCTAGCGTTGGAACGACGTAGTTCCCAGACAAAGGAGAAACACCGTGCGTCGCACCCTCGCGATCCTCGCCTCCACCGCCGTGGCTGCCTCCACGGTCGCGCTGGCGGCACCTGCCATGGCCGAGAGCAAGATCCCGGCCGGTGGAGCGTCCTTCCCGTACGTCTTCGTCTCCCAGTGCGCGGCGGACTTCAACGCCTCGCAGTCCAACTTCAGCGTCACCTACACCTCGACCGGCTCGGGCACCGGCAAGGGCAACTTCACGAAGGGCACCTTCGTGACGGCCATGACGGACTCGAAGTACACCTCGGGTGCACCCACGTGGAGCTGGGAGTACATCCCGGCCATCGGCGGCGCCATCACCGTGCCGATCAACCTGAAGAACGCCTCGACCGGGCGCACCCTCGGCTCGTCCATCCAGCTCAAGCAGACGACCCTGGCCAAGATCTTCGGCGGTGCGATCACCACGTGGAACCACCCGGAGATCAAGAAGGACAACGCACGCATCGCCGCTGCCCTTCCGGCCACGCCGATCACCATCGCGTACCGCTCGGACTCCTCGGGCACCACGAACAACTTCCTGCAGTACCTGAACGCCTGGGCACCGACCATCTTCAACAAGGTCCAGGACGACATGGGCACGGCGTTCCCGGGCGGCAAGCCTCCGGCCAACTCGGTTGCCGGCAAGGGCAACTCTGGCGTCATGGCCAACGTGCTCGCGAAGGAGGGCACGATCGGCTACGTCGACCTCGGCGATGCCAAGGGATACCCGTCGGCTCGCATCCAGAATGCGAACGGCGAGTTCGTCGCACCCTCGTCCGCCTCGGCCGCCAAGAACCTGGCCAACCAGACCAACGTTGGCGCTGACGGGCTCGTGTCGCTGAACTACAACGTCAAGGTGCAGGGTGCCTACCCGATCGCCATCTTCAGCTACGCACTGGCGCGCACGGACGGCAAGGGCCCGGACGGCCTCGGCGTCCGCCAGTTCTGGGACTACACGCTCGCCAAGTGCGGGCCGTCCCGGGCAGCGTCGCTCGGCTACGTTCCGGTTGCGGGCAAGGTGCTCGCCAAGGCGCGTGAGCTCGTCCAGCTGATCAAGTAGTACGTAGTGAGTGTGTCCAGCAGAACCTGAGCAAGCACGAATCGAAGGTGGGGACGATGTCTCGGCAGGCCAACCGTGTCCGAGGCATCGTCCTCACCTCATTCGTGTCAGTAGGAACGTTCACCCTCACCGCGTGCAATCCACCGATGCCGCCGGACGTGCTCGCGGCCAAGGCGGAGTCGCAGATCACCTGCCTGCCGGGCGAGGTGCAGGTCGCGGTGCCCGAGTCGTTCATGGGATCGATGTCGGCCGTGGGACTGGCCCTGGGCGGCGTATGCCCGGAGAGCACCGTGGTCGAGGTCATGGACGGGGAGCCCGCCCCCGTCCAGCTCGTCGATCGTGCGCCCAACGCCGCGGAGGTCGATGCCTTCGCCGCCGTGAGCTGCCCTGCCGGTGAGGTCATCACCGTGCCCGCGTTCTCCTACCCGGTCACCCTCGCCTACAACGTGATCGGCCTGGAGGGCATGGTGATGACGCCCGAGATCGTCTCGGGCATCCTGTCCGGCGCGATCACATCGTGGGAGGACCCGCTGATCAGCGAGGCGAACCCCGACGTCGATTTCACCGGCCTGCCGGACTTCACGGTGATGGGACTCGAGGGACCCAGCGGTGCGGTGGAGGCCATGACCACCTGGCTGTCGGCAAAGGCTCCCCAGGAGTGGACTGATGGGCCGGTGCTGACCGTCCCGGGCGCCCAGCAGCTGCCGACGTCGATGGACCTCATCGGCGAGATGCTCGCGTTCGAGAGCTCGGTCGCGGTGATGCCGGTGTTCCAGGCCCTGTTCAACGTCATGCCGGCCGCGAGCCTTCCGGTGACGCTCGAGGACGGCAGCGAGCTCGTCGTCACGGGTGATGACGTCCAGCTGGCCAAGGTGGGCGGCGGCGCAATGACGGTGACGGCCGACGAGCAGACGGGCAGCCTGTTCGCGAGCCCCGCGGTGGGCGGAGTGCCGGTCGAGGGCAACTTCGACGTGGCAGCGTCGAAGATCGTGCTCGCCGAGGGCCAGCCCCTCGTCGGCTGGCCGGTCAATGGGGTTGCCCACCTGATGACGTGCGACGCCCCCGATGACCCGGGTTCGCTCGCGTTCACGCAGTACGTGATGCGCCTCGCCGGCCAGGGCGCGCTGGAGACCTTCGGCGTCGTGCCACTGCCCGAGCCGATCCGGATCCAGACGTTCGGCCCGCTGAAGGTCACCGTTCCCGGAGAGGACGGTCAGTCGTCCGAGGAGCCGAGCTAGACGAACAGCAGCTGGGCCCCGTCCGTCCGCTCGATGAAGTCGCTGGCGTTGAGGATCCCGTCGACGCCCTCCCACAGGTCGTCCTGCGTCAGGTGATTCATGTCGGCGCTGAGCTTGCAGGCCCAGAGCCGGGCGCCCGCGGCCTTGATCAGCGCCAGGAACTCCGGCACGTCGGGAACATCGAGCTCGTGCAGCGACCTGTGCATCATGTGCGTCGCCATGGTGGCCATGCCGGGCAGCGGGGCGAGCGCGGCGGGGATGTGCGTCGCGGGGTTGCCGACCGGCGAGAACGTCAGGTGCTCCATCCGGCCCTTGGTGATGATGTCGAAGCCCCAGAAGGTGAAGAACAGGTCGACCTCGACCCCCTCGCCGAGAGCGGCGTTCCCGAGGATCAGCCCGGGATAGGCCATGTCGAGGCTGCCCTTCGACACGATGATGGCGAGCCTGCGTCCGGTAGCCGCATCGTTGTCGAAGTCTGGAACGAGCAGGGGAGCAGTGGTGGTCATGGTGTCCTCCTCACACGCAGCCGGCAGGCTTGGGCAGGCCGGCGATGTAGGCCATCTTCTTGGCCGGCTTCTTCGGGAACAGCTGGAACAGCCGCTTGGTGTCGACGCCACCCGCGGTGGAGACGCGACGGATCGTCGGAGTCGCGCCCTGGGCCCTGAAGTCCTCGCGGACGAAGCGGATGACCGCCCAGTGCTCATCGGTCATCTCGACCCCGATGGCGTCGGCAAGGGCCCTGCCGGTGGCCTCGTCCCACTCGTCGTAGACGGTCATGAAGCCCTCGTCGTCGACGGTGATGTCATGGCCGTTGATGGTGGTGGTGGGCATCATGTCCTCCCTGTCTGCGTTGATCGGGGTGCCTGCGTTGATCGGGTGCGGGTCGTCACGGTTGTCCGGCGGTCACCAGGTCGGTGCGCTTGCCGGCGGTCGACATGTGCGAGGGAAGGCCCATGGGCCGGCCGGGGATCAGGACGTTCCAGTACATCCACCGGAAGGCGAGCTTGCCGAGGTGGTTCAGGCGGGTGGGCTTGAGCAGGCTCAGCGGTCCGACCCCGGCGATCGGGAACCTGCCCGGCAGGGGCTCGGTGTGGTAGTTGAAGTCGATGAGCATCGCCCGCCCGCCGCCTGTCTCGATGAAGCAGTTCGCGTGGCCGTCGAAGCGGTGGGTCATCTCCTCGCCCTGGACGTACTGCAGGAAGTTCTCGACGAAGACGTCGATCTCGAAGTGCGCCACTGACCCGGCCTTGGACGCCGGGATGTCGTTGGCGTCGCCGAGGGCGAAGATGTTCGGGTAGGCCCGCGCCTGCTGCGTGAATCGGTCCACGGGCACGAGGTTCAACTCGTTGCCCAGTCCCGACCTCGCGACGAACTCCGCACCCATGTTCACCGGCACCGTCACCAGCAGGTCGAAGGGGACCTCGCGCTCGTCGTAGGAGACGAGCTTCCGGGCATCGTTGTCGATCTCCATGAGCATGAAGTCCGCCTCGAGGGCGATGCCCTTCTCGTCGAGGGTGTCGCCGAAGGCCTGCGCGGCGATCGGCTTGGTGAACGCCCCGGGCAGTGGTGTCACGTAGGTCATCTCGACGGAGTCGCGCATGCCCCTGCGGGTGAAGTGGGCGTCGGCGAGGAAGGCGAACTCCAGCGGTGCGACGGGGCACTTGATGGGCATCTCGACGACCGAGATCGCGAGTCGGCCGCCGGGCCAGTCGCGCAGCTTCTCGGCCAGGGCGAGGGAGCCCTCGTAGGTGTAGAACTCGTGGACGCTGTCGCGCCACAGAGGTCCGAGCATCCCCTCGGTCTGGTCCGGTCGCGGGGTCACACCGGTCGCGATGACCAGGGCGTCGTACTCCAGTCGACGTCCGTCGGTCAGCAGTACGGTGCTCGCCTCCGGCTCCACCCGGTCGACCTCCCCGTAGACGAGGGGTATGCCGTCGGCCAGGTTGGCCCTGCGGCTGCGGGTGACCTGGCGGGGGGAGTAGGTGCCGAAGGGCACGAACAGGTAGCCGGGCTGGTACCGATGATGGTCGTCGACGTCGACGACGGTGATCCGCCACTGCGAAGCGGGCAGCTTCCGCCGAAGCCGGTTGGCGGCGATGCTCCCGGCGGTACCCCCGCCGAGGATCAGCAGAGTCCTCATGCCCTCCATGGTGCGTCGGCGGGCCGGGCGACGGGCAGGGCAGAAGGTCCTGTCTTCAGCGGACCTCGGTCACGCACGGCCCGATGGGGAGCCGGCGCGGCGGGTCAGGAGCAGGACGGACGAACTACGCGCTGAGCCGGTCGGCCAGCGGGCCGAGCCGCTCGTGCAGCTCGTGGTACTCCAGGGCCTCGTCGATGTACGGGGTGTCGAAGCGCGCCCCGCAGGTGCACTCCAGCTCGAAGCGGCACAGGCCCACGGTGAAGGACGACGTGACGCGGTGCGCGGTGTCGTGCAGCGGAGGGTGGAGTTCGGTGAGGTGCCGATCACGGCGCAGGAAGGGCAGGTTCATGATTCCGCCCTCTCGCCATCGGCAAGGTCGACGCTCACGAGATCGATGAGTTGGCGCTCCTGACGGAAGGGGAAGGGGAGCTTCACGGTGCACCTGCTCTCCGGTCGGGATGGACACTGATGGGACCCCGCTATGCAGCCGCGTGCGGCAGCCCGGTCGAGGGTAGCACGCACTGGTCGCTTGTCCGCAACCTTTCGTATGCATGTCGTTCATCTTGTGTTCATCTAGTGCGGGAGGCGGCACCCGGCTCACTCGTGGATGGCAGCGCGGAACCGGGCCCAGGACTCGTGGATCTCCCGCTCGGCCTCGGCCCGGCCGACCCACGTGGCGCCCTCGACGCTCTTGCCCGGCTCGAGGTCCTTGTAGACCTCGAAGAAGTGCTGGATCTCCAGTCGGTCGAACTCGGGCACGTGGTGGATGTCGCGCACATGCTCGAGCCGGGGGTCGCCGGCCGGCACGCACAGCACCTTGTCGTCGCCCCCCGCCTCGTCCGTCATCCGGAACATCCCGACGGCGCGGCAGGTGATGACGACCCCGGGGAAGGTGGGCTCCTGGACCAGGACCAGGGCGTCGAGGGGGTCGCCGTCCAGGCCGAGGGAGTCGTCGATGAAGCCGTAGTCGTGCGGGTAGCGGGTCGACGTGAACAGCATCCGGTCAAGGCGGATCCGCCCGGTGTGGTGGTCCATCTCGTACTTGTTGCGGCTGCCCGCGGGGATCTCGATCGTGACGTCGAACGTCATCGGCTCCATGCATCCTCCTCGGGCCCGTCATCCTCGTGGCCTAGTGTTCCCCACCGGGGCTCCGGCCGTCCCGTGCTCGATCGTTCCGGCGATCCGCGGCGACCGGGTCCATGGGAGGCGCGATGACCGCAGCGAGGCGGGCACGGATGCGAGCAGCGATGCGCGCGACGCGGCCCGCGACCCGGGGCGCCGCCGTGCTTGCGCTGGTCGTGGGGATCGCGGCCGGCTCGGTCACCGGGGCGCAGGCCGCGTCGACTCCGCCGCCCACCCCGGCACCCCCCGTCCTGGCCCCCGCTGACGAGGCGGCGGCCCGGCCCACCGCCGCGGGCGTGTCCGCGGCCATCGGGCGGCTGGTGTCCCGGCAGCTGAAGGGGGCATCGGTCGTCGTCGTGGACCCGGCGTCACCCACGCCCCTGCTCGACCAGGCGGCAGACCGCGCACGGATCCCCGCCTCCACCGCCAAGCTCGCGACCGCTGCGGCGGCGCTGGAGGTCCTCGGGGCGCAGACGCGCCTCCCCACGATCGCCTACCGCGACGACCGCACCGTCTACCTCGTGGGCGGGGGCGACCCGACGCTGGCGCGCGCAGGCAGGACCGACCCGCTGGACGGCGGGCGACCGTCACTGACCACGCTGGCCAAGGCCGTCGCCGAGGACTACCAGACCCAGACGCGCGTGACCGTCGTCTATGACGCCTCCGCGTTCACCGGCCCCGCGCTCGGGCCTGGGTGGTCGAAGGGTTTCCCGCGGGCCGGCGTGGTGGCCCCGGTCAGCGCACTGGTGGTCGACGGCGGCCGCGTCCGTCCCGGCGCCTCCGCGCGGGTGGCCGACCCGGCCCGACAGGCGGCCACCGTGTTCGCGGGCCTCCTCCGGGCCGAGGGCCTGAAGGTGGCTGACGTGCGCAGCGGGACGCTCGCCGATGGGGCCAGGGAGGTGGCGCGCGTGGAGTCCGCGCCCGTCGTCGACCTCGTCCAGCGCATGCTCACCGACTCTGAGAACGACTATGCGGAGGCCCTCGCCCACCTGGTCGGCGGACGCCTGCTGCAGGACCCGTCGTTCGCCGGCGGGGCGCGCGCGACAGTGCAGGTGCTGACGAACCTCGGCCTGGACACCGCCGGCCTGAACCTGGCCGACGGGAGCGGGCTGTCGCGCGAGAACCGCATGTCCGCCGTGCTGCTGGCCCAGCTGCTCTCCGCGGTGGTCACCGCGAAGGATCCCGACCTCGTGCCGATCGCCGCCGGGCTCGCGGTGGCGGGGTTCACCGGAACCCTCGCGGACCGCTTCGGCACCGCAGCGACGAAGGATGGCCGGGGATTCGTGCACGCCAAGACGGGCACGCTGACCGGTGTTACGGCTCTTGCCGGGACCGTCCTCGACGCCTCGGGCCGCACGCTGGTGTTCGCGATGATCGACGACAGGGCGCGCTCTCTCGCGCGAAGCCGGGTGACAATGGACACCGTCGCGAGCACGCTGGCCCGGTGCGGGTGCGAGTGAGCCGAGCCCGTGACACGCGTTCGATACCAGCCCGACGACGATGCCAGCCCGATGAAGATGCCAGCCCGATGAAGATGCCAGCCCGATGAAGATGCCAGCCCGATGAAG
>JAFMFD010000088.1 GCA_017856385.1 Actinomycetota bacterium | reverse complement strand
CCTTCGGCTACAACCGCGACCTGCAGGAGGACAAGGAGCCGGTGTTCGACAGCGTTGAGCAGCTGCTGCTGGTCCTTCCGGCGATGACCGGCATGATCGCGACGCTGCGGTTCGACACCGAGCGCATGGCCGCGTCGGCACCCGAGGGCTTCGCGCTCGCGACCGACATCGCCGAGTGGCTCGTCCGCCAGGGGGTCGCTTTCCGCGAGGCCCACGAGATCGCCGGTGCCTGCGTGCGTGCTGCCGAGGAGCGGGGGGTGGAGCTGTGGGACCTGTCGGATGCCGACCTGCAGGACATCTCCGGGCACCTGACCCCGCAGGTTCGCAGCGTGCTGAGCCTGGAGGGGTCGCTGAACTCGCGCTCGGCCTTCGGGGGGACGGCGCCGGACCGTGTGCGCGAGCAGCTCGCGGTGCTCGAGCGGATGCTCGCCGAGCAGCGCATCGCCTGGGCATAGGACGTGCTCGACGCTCGCCGGTGGTTCCCGCTCATGCGGGTCCTGCTCGCCCTCGCTGTCGTGGGCACGATCGTGGTCTCACTCCTGCCGCCCGACGAAATCCCGGGCCCGCTATCCGGATGGGACTGGCTCATGCACGGGCTGGGCTACGCACTGCTGGGATTCCTCACGGTCGCCAGTGGCCTGCGATGGCCGATGGCGTGGGGCTGCGCGCTGGCGCTCGGCGTTCTCATCGAGATCGCCCAGGGCGCCGTCGGCTACCGCTCCTTCGAGGTCCGCGACATCGTCGCTGACGGCGTGGGCGCCGGCGTCGGCGTGCTCGTGGCCACGCGCACCCTTGCGCCGGTGTGGCGGCATCAGGCGGACGTCGCGCAGCAGGCCAAGCGCGAAGGGCGCCGTGACCGGGATGCGCAGCGTGAGCAGCGCCGGCTCGACCGGGCCATGAAGCCCGCGAAGGTGGCGGCCAAGCGCGGCGCGCCCACATGGCAGCAGGTGGCGCAACGCCAGGGCACGAAGTGCTGGCTGTGCGGCACGCGCACCTACGCCGAGGACCGCCAGCGGGATGCATCCGGTCGTGAGCAGCTCGGCAGGACGTTCCCGTGCGTGGACTATGTGATCGCAGTCGAAGCCGGTGGTACCCACGAGGATCACAACGTGCGCCTTGCCCACCGCCACTGTGCGGCGGCGCGGCGTGCAAACCCGGCGTTGGCGAAGTTCGGACGGCCACCGCGCACATACTCCTGACCGAAACGTGAACGTTCATGACTCCGCGCCATCCCGCATGAACGTGTCCCGGACCTGTACGGTCGGGCGAGGTTCTCGGACCGGAGTCGATCTACCGGCTCCTAGGCGACAGGCGGCGGGCGATGGCTGAGGATGCTGGTTACGCGGCCGTGGCCGACCGCCTGGTCGTCGTGGGTGCCTCTGCCGGTGGGCTGGAGGCCCTGACGGAGTTCCTCGGCGCAATCGACCCTGACCTTGATGTGGCCGTCGTCGTTGCCCAGCACCTTGCACCGACCCACCCGAGCCTGTTGGTCGAGCTGCTGGCTCCGGCGACGCGACTCCAGGTGCGTCTCGCCGAGGACGGTGATGTCCTGTCCGCGGGAGTCGTCCTCGTTGTGCCGCCCGACCACGATGTGGAGCTCACCCGCAGTTCGATCCATCTGACACAGCCTGCCCAGCATCTCGCGCCACGGCCGAGCATCGATCGTCTCTTCCAGTCGGGGGCCGAGACCTGGGGCGAAGGCATCACGGCAGCCGTCCTCTCGGGAACCGGCTCGGACGGAGCAGAGGGCCTGCGCTCCGTGCACTCGGCCGGTGGCTTGACCATGGTGCAGACTCCTGAATCAGCACGGTTCACCGGCATGCCGTCCGCTGCCCTTTCCCGAGGTGCGGTCGATGTCGTGGCGACGCCGCGCGACCTTGGCGCTCGTCTCTCCGACCTTGATCTGCGGACTCTGCGCGATGCGCCCCAGGGCAGCGCCGGTCTCGAGCCGGACATGCTGCGAGCGGTCACGGCTCAGGTACGGCGGCTTGTGGGAGTGGACTTCTCCGGCTACAAGGAGAACACCATCACGCGGCAGGTCCGACGACGCATGGCCATCTGCCAGCTCAGCAGCATCGACGACTACTACGCGCTGCTGTCGGAGGATCCCGACGAGGCGCAGCGTCTGGCGGACAACCTCCTGGTCACGGTGACCTCCTTCTTCCGCGACCCGCCCGCCTTCGAAGCGCTGCGTGCCGCACTGGAGTCCACGCTCGCGTCCCGAGGGGCCGGTGAGTCGATCCGCGTCTGGGTCCCGGGCTGCGCAACAGGGGAGGAGGTCTACTCGGTCGGCATGGTCATCAGCGATGTCCTCGGCCACCCGCCCGATCTGAATCGGCGCCTGAAGATCTTCGGTACGGATATGGACGAGGCCAGTCTGGCTGTCGGACGCCGGGCCCACTACCCAGCATCGGCGCTGGAGCGCATACCGGTCGAGTATCGTGCTCTCTTCACATCGCCGAGCGACGATGGCTTCGTCATCAATGACGAGCTCCGGGGGTGCACGGTCTTCGCCCGGCATGACGTGCTCGTCGATCCCCCCTTCCCGCGGATGGACCTGGTGTCGTGCCGCAACACGCTGATCTACTTCACCGCTCCGCTGCAGCAGCGGGCGATCGCGATGTTCGGGTACTCCCTGCGCGCGGAGGGCCTGCTGTTCCTGGGCAAGTCGGAGCACCTCGAGCGGGGTCTGCAGGGATTCACGACCGTGGATGCGGCGTGGCGGGTCTACACGCGCACGAAGGAGCCGGTGGAGCGTCCCTCCTACCCGACGACAGGGTGGACGAGCAAGTACTCCCGGCCGATCGGTCTGGGGCAGCGACTTCCCGTGGTCATGCCCGCCCAGGCGGAAGGGCATGACGAGCTGCTCGAAGCCCTCGTGCGCTCCATGGGGCAGGTCTTCATGGTGGTGGACGAGGATCTGGACCTTGTCGAGGTGGTGGGGGACGTCTCCCCGTTCTGCCGGGTGCCCGAAGGTCGCGTGACGACCTCGGTCCTGACGCTGCTGCGCCCTGAGCTCCAGGAGGAGGCGAGGGCCCTGCTGCTGTTCTCCCGCGCTCAGAGCGCTGTCCTCGAGGGCGGGGGCGTGGAGCTGGGGGAGCCCGGTGTGACCGTCCATCTCGAGGTCCGGCCTCTGCAGGTCGGCGAACGGTCCCTGCAGCTCCTGGTGTTCTCACAGGGGGCGGAGAAGGAGCCGATGACGCGACTGGATCGCGATGCGGCGGCTGACGAACTCATCCGCCAGCTTGAGGGTCAGCTTCTGGTCAGCCAGCAGTCGCTCCGCCAGTCACTGGCCGACCTGCAGGCGACTAATGAGGAACTGGAGGTGGCCTCCGAGGAGCTGCAGGCATCCTCGGAGGAGCTGCAGGCGGCCAACGAGGAGTTGGAGTCCTCGAACGAGGAGCTGCAGGCGACCAACGAGGAGCTCGGCACACTCAATCAGGAGCTGCGGGTTCGAGCCGACCAGTTGGCTGAGCTGAACGCGGTTCTCGAGAACATCCAGAACTCCCTTGATCAGGGAATGGTCATCCTCGACGCGCGGGGGGCGGTGCTGCGCTTCTCGCCCACCGCAGTTCGGCTCTTCGGGCTCATGGATGCCGACATCGGACGGCCACTGGCCGAAGTGCCAACGACGATCCCGCTGCCGAATCTGGCCGACGCTGTGAACGCGGTCATCGCGGGGGAGCCGCGCAGGAGCCTGGAGGCCGCCAGCGACCAGGTGTCCTACCTGATCCAGGTGCTGCCGTATGTCGACGCCCATGGACGGATGCACGGCGCCATCATCACCATGACCGACATCAGCGAGATGGTGACACTGAGGGCACAACTCCAGTCCACCGTGAAGAGTCTTCAGGATCAGGAAGTGCTGCTGCGTGAGCAGGCGACCTACGACGCCGTGACTGGAATGCTGAATCGGGGAGCGTTCTCGGACGCCGTGGGTCGGGAGATCGCGCGAGCTCGACGCACATCCAGCCCCCTGGCGCTGGTCTGGGCCGACATCGATCACTTCAAGGAGATCAATGACGGTCATGGACACGAGGCAGGCGATGCGGCGCTGCGAACCTGGGCAGGACGGATCTCATCCGCACTGCGTGACGCTGACTTCGTGGGTCGACTGGGCGGGGACGAGTTCGGCATCGTGATCTCCGGCTATCACAGCGATCCCGAGTTGGACGGCATCGTGGAACGGCTGGTGGCGGCGCTGCGTGACCCACTCGACATACGTGGGCGGACCGCGCGTGTCTCGGGCAGCCTGGGAGTGGCTCTGTTCCCGGACGATGCATCCACCGCCGATGACCTCATGCGTGCGGCCGATGCCGCGATGTACGAGGCCAAGCGCTCCGGGGGAGACCGCCACGCGTACTTCGATAGCTCGATGAACGCGGCCGCGGATGAACGGCGAGCGTTGCGCGAGCGGTTGGACGTGGCACTGGGCCGCCACGAGTTCGCCCTGTACTACCAGCCGATCGTGACTGTTCCCGATGGGCGGCCTTGGGGCGTTGAGGCGTTGCTCCGCTGGAACCGTGATGGCGAGCTGATCGGTGCCGGGGAATTCGTCCCCTTCGCCGAGGAGACCGGGCAGATCCGAGCCTTGGGCATGGAGACCCTGGCACTGCTGCGCGACGATCTCGCGGCCCTGCGCAGCGGAGGTTTCCCGGACCTTGTCGTATCCGTCAACATGTCAGTTCTTCAGCTGGAGGATCGGGCCCTCGCGGAACTGCTGAGCCACTGGCCCACTCCAGGTGGACTCGAGGGTGTGACGGTGGAGATCCTCGAATCCGCCTTCCTGCCGGATCGCCCGCATGCGTTGGAGCTCGTGCACCAGATGGCTGGACTGGGAGCGCGTATTGCCGTGGACGACTACGGGAGCGGCTACTCGAACCTGAAGCTGCTGGAGAGCCTGTCGCCTGACTTCCTGAAGCTCGACCGATCGTTCCTGACCATGCAGCGGGATGCGGCGGAGCGTGAGGCGTTCATCCACTCCGCCGTCATCATTGCCGGCATTGTCGGGGCGAAGGTCATCGGCGAGGGTGTCGAGAACGAATCCGAACTGCGCGTGCTCGAATCAGCAGGCGTGCACATGGTGCAGGGCTTCCTCATCGCGGGGGCCATGCCAGTCGCCGAACTGCAGGAGTGGCTGGGCACTCGCAGCGCATCATGAGGCTGCCGTGACAGCGCGGGCACCCCTGTCCGGCGACCAGACGGCCCTGCTCAGGGGTCACTCCGCCGAGGTAGCCCCTCGACTGCTGGGAGCAACGCTCACATCGCGGCTCGACGGCACTCGTGTGGTCCTGCGCATCACGGAGGTCGAGGCGTATGGAGGTGTCGGAGAGGATCCGGGCTCGCATGCCTTCCGTCGTATGACACGTCGCAACTCGACGATGTTCGGGCCCCCTGGGCGGGCGTATGTGTACTTCACCTATGGCATGCACTGGTGCCTGAATGTGGTGACGGGTCCGGAGGGGGAGGCGGGGGCCGTCCTGATACGCGCGGGGGCCATCGCCGATGGCCACACCGTGGCCCGGGCGCGGCGAGGTCCCCGCGTGGTTGATCGCGACCTTGCTCGCGGCCCGGCGAGACTGGCGTCTGCCCTCGGCGTCACCGGCGCGGTCGATGGGACCGACCTGCTGGCGCGACGCTCGCCGCTGCGCCTGGAGCTGCCTGCCGAGGCCGATGTCGAGTATGCGACCGGGCCGCGCACGGGTGTCTCCGGCGAGGGCGCATCGACGCCCTGGCGGTTCCACCTGCCGGGGGAGTCGTCGGTCAGCCTCTACCGTCGGGCCTCGCGCTGATCGACGTCAGGGTGCGCAAGGATGAGCGTGTGGCATCCATCATCGACGAGCTGTCCTGGCGCGGACTGATCGCGCAGTCCACCGACCTCGACTCCCTGCGCGCCGCCACCGAGCCGGGCCCCATCACCCTGTACTGCGGTTTCGACCCCACGGCGCCGAGTCTGCACCTGGGCAACCTGGTGCAGATCCTGACCGTGCGGCGCTTCCAGCAGCACGGCCACCGTCCCCTGGCTCTGGTGGGCGGGGCCACCGGGCTGATCGGTGACCCCAAGGAGAGCGGCGAGCGCACGCTCAATCCCCGCGAGGTCGTCGAGGGCTGGGTGGGGCGGATCCGCGAGCAACTCGACCGGTTCTACGACTTCGACGGCCCGCATGCCGCCGTGGCCGTCAACAACCTCGACTGGACCGAGGGTGTCGGGATCCTGGAGTTCCTCCGCGACGTCGGCAAGCACTTCAGTGTCAACCGCATGCTCGACCGCGAGGCCGTGGCCGCGCGCCTCGCCAAGGACGGCATCTCCTACACCGAGTTCAGCTACCAGCTGCTGCAGTCCTACGACTACGTGCAGCTGTTCCGCCGCTACGGGTGCACGCTCCAGACCGGCGGCTCGGACCAGTGGGGCAACATCACCGCGGGGGTGGACCTGATCCGCCGGATGGACGGCGGCCACGCCCATGCCCTCACCACGCCCCTGATGATCAAGGCCGACGGCACGAAGTTCGGCAAGACCGAATCGGGCACGGTGTGGCTCGACCCGGACCTCACCAGCCCGTACGCGTTCTTCCAGTTCTGGCTCAACTCCGACGACCGCGACGTGCCGACGCTGCTGCGCACCTTCAGCTTCCGGACGCAGGGCGACGTCGAGGCCCTGGAGGCGGCGGTCCTCGAGCGCCCGCAGGCGCGTGAGGCCCAGCGCGCCCTTGCCTCCGAGTTGACCGAGCTCGTGCACGGCACGGCGGAGCGGGATGCGGCCGAGGCGGCGGGTCGGGCGCTCTTCGGCCAGGCCGACCTCGCCGAACTGCCGCTGGCGACCCTCACCGCAGCCCTCACGGAGACACCGCACGCCGACCTCGAGCCGGGCGAGGTGAGCGACGGCCTGCTGCCGTCCTACGCGGACCTGCTTGCGCGCACTGGGCTGGCGGCCAGCAAGGGGGCCGCCCGGCGGACCGTGTCCGAGGGCGGTGCGTACGCGAACAACCTGCGCATTGATGACGCCGACGACCGGCCCTCACTGGGGGACCTGTACCACGGACAGTGGCTGGTCCTGCGCCGTGGCAAGAAGGCCGTGGCCGGGGTCCGGGTGCGGATTTGACCTCGCGGCCGTCGGTCACGTAACCTTGCGGGACTGCACGGGAGCACCGGACACCAAGCCGTACTTCTCCACAGGGACTGGGTCCCGGGAGGGTGCGCCAAGCTAGGCCGGTCCTGCGGGAACCTGCACAGGAGTCCCGAGTGGACACGCCCCCCAAGGCGTTTTGACTCAAACGGGAACTTCGTGTAAGTTTGGAATGTTGCCCCAAACCCGGGCCGAAAGGCCGGGGTGAGGTGCGCTCCCGCTCCTTGAGAACTCAACAGTGTGTCACATGTCAATGCCAATCAACCCCGTCCTGGGGGTGGGCAGCGGCTTCGGCCGTGGTCTGCGCTCAGGCGGATTCCTTTGGTAGAAATATTGAGCACCAGCTCAACTTCTGCCAGTGTCAAACACATTCATTGATGGAGAGTTTGATCCTGGCTCAGGACGAACGCTGGCGGCGTGCTTAACACA
>JAFMFD010000087.1 GCA_017856385.1 Actinomycetota bacterium | reverse complement strand
GGGGTGTGCTGGTGCGAGCCACCCACCTTGTAGGCGCTCATCGAGCCCATCACCTGGGTCGCGAGCAGGGCATCGGTGGGCTTGCGGCCGGCGCCGGATGTCCCGGAGGCCGCCACGACGACGACGTCAGGCTCGACCAGGCCCGCGGCGAGGACCGGGGCCATGGCCAGCGCGACCGAGGTCGGGTAGCACCCGGGGTTGGCCACCCGCGTCGCCGAGCGGATGGCCTCGCGCGCCCCCGGCAGTTCGGGCAGGCCGTAGGTCCAGGTGCCCGCATGCCCGCCGCCGTAGTAGGTGGACCAGGCACCGGGATCAGCGAGCCGGAAGTCCGCACCGAGGTCGACGATCCGCACCGACTCGGGCAGCTGCCCCGCCAGGGCCGCGGACTCGCCGTGCGGCAGGGCCAGGAACACCAGGTCGGCGTCCGCCAGTGCATCAGCGGACGTCTCGACCAGCATCCGGTCGGCGAACATGGCCAGGTTCGGGTGCACCGCCCCCAGGGGCTCCCCCGCACGGCCCCCGGCCGCCAGCGCCCCGACCGATACCTGTGGATGGGACGCCAGCAGGCGCAGCAGTTCACCGCCGGCGTAGCCGGAGGCACCCGCGATCGATACCCGGATCATTCCGGCAGTATACGCATACGCGCATACTGCCTGCTCACCGGGCTCAGCCGAACGAGTACTCGAAGCTGCGCTCAACCACTACTACCTGGATAGGGGCGACCTCATCATCGGCATGCACGAGTCCCTGCTCGCCCAGGCCTACTCCGACGCCCCCACGGTGGTGGGCCCTCGGGAGGCGCTGCGCGACATGGCCCTGGCCTACCGACGAGCGGCCCGGCAACACCCGTGCCTGAGCCAGATCATGCTCGTGCAGGTGGGCGAGGGTGCCACCTCACTCTCGGTTCCCACCCTGGGAGCAGATCTGCTGGGTGCCCTGGGCCTGCGGGGCCATGACGTGGCCGAGGCCTACCGCCAGCTGGAGACCTTCGTGGTCGGCTCCAGCGCATTCGACTTCGCCGGCGCTCCCAGCCACCTCGACCAGCGACTGGACCGCCTGAACGCGACGGTCAACGCGCACATCACATTGAGCCTGACCTCGACCGAGGCCGTCGACGCCATCAACGAGCACGCCTTCGCGGCCACACTCGAGACGCTCCTCGACTCGTTCGTCACCCGCGCGTCAGTCGGCGCAGCCGCCCACGACGCAGAACCGAGCACGCCGGACTCTCCTAGCGCAGGGTCGCACCGCACCGCTGCTGCGCAGCCGTGATCGCGGCCTGGCGTGCCGCCGCAGTCTCGTCCGCCGAGAGCGTGCGGTCAGGCGCGCGAAAGCGCAGCGCGAAGGCGAGGGACTTCTTGCCCTCCGGCACCTGGGATCCGGTGTAGACGTCGAACAGCCGAACGGACTCCAGCAGCTCCCCGGCACCCTCCGCCAGGGCTGCGCGGACGTCCTCGGCACTCACCGTCACGTCGACCACGAGGGCGAGGTCCTCCTTGGCGACCGGCTGCGTGCCGATCGCAGGAGCCGGCCGGATCGGCACCGCTGCGTCGGCGATCGCGTCGAGATCGACCTCGAAGGCAGCAGTGCGCTCGGGCAGCCCGGTGGCCTCGATGACTCGCGGATGCAGCTCACCGGCGTGCCCGATGACGCTCCCGTCGAGCGTGATGCTCGCGCAGCGTCCCGGGTGGAAAGCCGGATCAGCACCGGGCGTGACCTCGATGCGGGCGCCGGCCACGTCCGCCAGCACGCGCACCACCTCGATCGCGTCGGACCAGGAAGCGGCACGCGCCGGCCCCCACCAGCCCTGCGGCTCGCGCGTGCCGGCCAGGATGCCCGCGACGTGGTGCGGCTGCCTTGGCAGCAGGCCGTTCAGCGACTCCCACTCGTCGTCCTGCGGGCGCCCGTGCACGCCGGGGCGCTCCCCCGACTCGTGCGCAACGTCGCCCTGGAACACCCGGCCCACCTCGAACAGCGCGACATCGGCGTGGCCCCGACTGGCATTGCGCCGTGCCGCAGCGACGAGGCCGGGCAGCAGCGTCGCGCGCAGGCTCGGCTGCTCCTCCGAGAGCGGGTTCGCCAACCGCGGCGCGACACGGCGCGGATCGTCCGACGGAAGCTGCAGGGCATCGAGCTCGGCCACACCCACGAAGGGGTAGGACAGCACCTCGACGAACCCCCGCGAGGCCAGGGCCATGCCCACCCGACGGCGAATGCGCTGGGGCGCCGTCAGGCCCCGGCCGAGCGGGGCGGTCGGCAGCGTAGAGGGCAGCGCGTCGTACCCGATGATGCGCAGCACCTCCTCGACGAGGTCCGCCGGGTCGGTCAGGTCCGGGCGCCAGCTCGGCGGCGTCACGTTCAGCACATCGGCGGCCTGGTCGGCGATGGTGCAGCCGATGACCTGCAGGATGCGGACGACCATGACCGCCGGGATGTCCATGCCGGCGACGTCCTCCGGATGGCTCGCCGGCAGCGTGATGACCACCGGCTCCTCCGGCGTCTCGACCGCCGTCATGCCCGCGTAATCACCACCACCGAACTGCAGCAGCAGCGCCGCGGCACGGGCACTCGCGTACGGCGCGAGGTCCCGGTCCACACCGCGCTCGTTGCGGCGCCCGGCCTCCGTCGACACCTTGTGACGACGACCTGCTCGCGCGACCACCTGGGGGATGAAGTGGGCGGCCTCGAGGGCGATCGCCGTGGTGTCGTCGTCGATCTCCGAGTGCAGGCCCCCGATGACACCGGCGAGGCCGATGACTCCGGTGTCGTCGCGGATGACGAGATCGTCAGTGCGCAGGGTGCGCTGGACGTGATCAAGTGACTCGAAGGGCTCCCCCGCCCGAGCCCAGTCGGCGCGGACCACGCCCTTGAGCTTGCCCATGTCGTACGCGTGCAGCGGCTGGCCGAGCTCGAGCATCACGTAGTTGGTGACGTCGACGGCGAGCGACACCGGCCGCATGCCGCAGGCGACGAGTCGCCGCTGCATCCACAGTGGTGACGGCGCCTGGGGGTCGAAGCCGACGATGGTGCGCATCGTGAACAGGTCGCATCCGGTGGGCGCCTCGGTGGCGCACTCCTGCAGGGCATGGCCCGCCACCGGGGCGGGCAGGTCGGCGAGCGCCGTGCCCGGATCCTCGAAGGCCAGCCCGTACGCGATGGCGACCTCGCGCGCGATGCCACGGATCGACAGCGCATAGCCGCGATCGGGTGTCACCGCGATGTCGAGGATCTCGTCGCCGATGCCGATGATCGGCTTGGCGTCGGCACCGGGCTCTGCCGTGCCCTCGGGCAGCACCATGATGCCGTCGTGGTTGTCGCCGAGGCCGAGCTCGCGCTCGGAGCAGATCATCCCGTTCGACGTCTTGCCGTAGGTCTCGCGCGCACTAATCCGGAAGCCGCCCGGCAGCTCGGTGCCCGGCACCGCAACGACCACGAGGTCGCCCTCGACGAAGTTCCGGGCCCCGCAGATGATCCCGTTCACCGTGTCGGGCCCGATCTGGACCTGGCACCAGCGGATCGGCTTCTTGAACTCGGTCAGCTCCTCGATCCGGTTCACCCGGCCGACGACGAGGTCGCCGATGACGCCCTCGCCCGTCGTCTCAACAGTCTCGACCTCAAGCCCTGCGCTGATGAGCCGCTCGGCGACGTCGCGCCCCGTCTGGTCGGCAGGGATCGCGACGAACTCGCGCAGCCACGACATCGGCGCGCGCATCAGGCCTCCAGCCCGAACGCCAGGGAGAAGCGGACGTCGCCCTCCACCATGTCGCGCATGTCGCTCACGCCGTTGCGGAACATCAGTGTGCGCTCGACCCCCATGCCGAAGGCGAACCCGCGGTATACGTCCGGGTCGATGCCCACGGCCCGCAGGACGCGCGGGTTGACCATGCCGCAGCCGCCCCACTCGATCCAGCCCTCGCTGCCGCACGTGCGGCAGGGGTTGTCGGGGTCACCGACGGACGCCCCACGGCACGCGAAGCACTGCAGGTCGACCTCGGCACTGGGCTCGGTGAAGGGGAAGTAGGACGGACGCATCCGCGTGCGGATGCCTGCACCGAACATCGACTCCGCGAAGTGGTCGATGGTGCCGCGCAGGTCCCCCATCGTGATGCCCTTGTCGACCGCGAGGGCCTCGACCTGGTGGAACACCGGCGTGTGGGTCGCGTCGAGCTCATCCGTCCGATAGACCCGGCCCGGTGCGATCACGTAGATCGGCAGCTCGCGGTCGAGCATCGAGCGGATCTGGATCGGCGACGTGTGGGTGCGCAGGACGACCCCGCTGTCGGGTGACGACACGAAGAAGGTGTCCTGCATCGTCCGGGCCGGATGGTCCGGCGGGATGTTGAGGGCGTCGAAGTTGACCCACTCGGCCTCGACCTCCGGGCCCTCCGCGATGTCGTAGCCCATCGACACGAAGACGTCAGCAACACGCTCCATCAGGGTGGTCAGCGGATGGCGGCCGCCCAGGGGCTGGCGGTCGACGGGCACGGTGACGTCGACGGCCTCCTCGACCAGCACCCGCGCGTCGCGCTCGGCCTCGAGCTCGCCCTGCCTGGCGTCGAGTGCACCCTTGATCCGCCCGCGCGCCTCGCCCACCCGCTTGCCGGCCTCGGCCTTGGCCGCCGGGGGCAGGGCGCCGATCTCGCGGTTGGCCAGGGCCAGGGGCGCACGGTCACCCGCATGCGCGAGGCGCACCTCCTTGAGTTCCGCGAGGTCCGATGCCGCTGCGATGGCAGCGAGGGCCGCGTCGACCATCGCGCCGATGGCATCGGCATCGAGGGCGGCGACCTGCTTGGGGTCGAAGGAGGAGTTGGGTGCAGACATAGCCGTCGGAGTATCCCAGACGCTTCGGTGTGAGCGAACTCAGGCAGGTCTCGACACCGTGACCAGACGCCCACCTCTTGACTGGCGCGGAAGGAGTGATAGGAATGCCGGTAGCGGCGGGATTGCTTAAGGGCCCTCGTCGTCAGCAAGCCCCGGATCGGTGCTGGTCATCCAGTGCCCCGGGGCCTCTGCGTGTTCGGGCTGCCGCTGGTGCAGCTAGGGGATGCTCGGAGCGACACCTATCCGCCGCACCCGGTGAGCCACAGCACCCCACGGAGCGCGATTGACGCCGCACAGGAAGTCTGTTCGAGCGCCCACGATCAGGTCAGCAAGGGCCAGAGCCGCCTCCCCATTGCCGCGGTGCTCGACGGAGACATCTGCGGGAAGTCGCCCCGACTCCCTCAACGAGGCAGCAAGAAGCACATCGTCGCGGTCAAGACGGCCGAATGCACCTGAGGGCGATGAGGTCATCGGCGGACATTCCTGCACGCTAGGCAGCACCGAGGGGACCCACAGGCACCCCAAGAACATCTGTGGACAGCGCCCACGTATGCACAGGCGATCCGGCTACTCCCCCAGGATCACCCGGACGAGCTCATCGACGGAGGCCTCGAGGTCGCCCGTGCCGCGCAGCACCAGCTCCGGAGAGCTCGGCGGCTCGTATTCCTGCCCCACCCCGGTCAGGTTGGGCAGCGACCCCTGGGCGGCCTTCGCGTACAGGCCCTTGGTGTCGCGCTCGGAGACGACGTCGAGCGGGGTGTCGACGTACACCTCGATGAACTGGCCAGGGCTGAACAGGTCGCGCGCAGCGCGCCGGTCCGTCGCGAACGGGGACACCAGTGCGACGAACACCACCAGGCCCGAGTCGACCATCAGACGGCTCACCTCGGCGACGCGGCGCACGTTCTCCGCACGATCCTCGGGGGTGAAGCCGAGGTCCTTGTTCAGGCCGTGGCGCACGTTGTCGCCGTCGAGCACGTACGTGTGGACACCCAGCGCATGGAGCCTGCGCACAGCGGCGTCCGCAATGGTCGACTTGCCCGCGCCGGACAGGCCGGTCAGCCAGACAACCTTCGCGTCGTGGCCCATGAGCAGGCGACGAGCCTCCTCGTCGACGACGTAGTCGTGACGAACGACATTGGTCGAGCGACGCATCGCATGCCGCACCATGCCGGCAGCGACGGTGTCCGCGGTGACGCGGTCGACGAGCAGGAACCCGCCGGTGTCGCGCACGAGGGAGTAGGGATCCATCGGGATGGGCTTGTCGGTGGCGACTTCGACACGGCCGATGTCGTTCATCTCGAGGATGCGTGCCGCATGCTCATGGCCCGCCACGACATCGAGACGGTGGCGGACGTTCGTGACGGTCGCAGGGACCGAGCGCGAGCCCGACACCAGCAGGTAGGAGCGGCCGTGGGCCAGCGGCTCCTCGCCCAGCCACACCATGTCAACGGCAAAGCGGTCGGAGGGCTGGACCTGCTCCCCTATCCCTCCGGCGATGACGTCGCCGCGCGTGACGTCGACCTCGTGATCGAGGGTGATGGTCACCGCCTGACCATTGACGGCACGCTCGAGGTCCGCGATGTGACCGTCGACGTGGAGGTCGTACGTCACGATGCGCTCGATCCTCGCCGTGCGACCCGAGTCAGCGATGACGACCTCGTCGCCCCGGTTGACCTCACCCGAGACCACGGTGCCTGCATAGCCGCGGAAGTTGCCCTCGGCCCGCACGATGAACTGCACCGGGAAGCGGAAGGGCTCCTCGTCGTCAGCCTGGACCGGCTCCCAGTCCTCGAGGGCCTTCAGCAGCGTCGGACCGTGGTACCAGGGCATGTTCGGGCTGGGCGTCGTGATGTTGTCGCCGACGAAAGCGCTGACCGGGATCGCGATGACCTCGGGCACGTCGAGACGCGCGGCCGTCGTCCGGACGATGCCGACGATCTCCTCGAAGGTGGCGTGCTCGTAGCCGACGAGGTCCATCTTGTTGACCGCCACGATGACGGTCTTCACGCCCATGAGGGCGCTGATGGTCAGGTGACGGTGGGTCTGCGGACGGACACCGCGGGCCGCGTCGACCATGAGAATCGAGACATCGCCGTTCGACGCCGCGACCGCCATGTTGCGCGTGTACTGCTCGTGGCCGGGAGAGTCCGCGATCAGCACGCGGCGGCCATTGGGCAGGTTCATGTGGCGGTAGGCCACGTCGATGGTGATGCCCTGCTCGCGCTCGGCCTCGAGGCCGTCGGTCAGCAGTGAGTAGTCGATCTCGCCAGCCGGGATCGTGGACCCTCCACGGCGCGTGCGACGCGCGTACTCGAGGGTGTCGATCGGCACCGAGTTGGTGTCGGCGAGCAGTCGGCCGATAAGCGTGGACTTGCCGTCGTCGACGGAGCCGCTGGTGACGAGATGCAGGACTGGCGTGAGGACTCGGTTGCCGGCCACTAGAAGTAGCCCTCCTTCTTCTTGCCTTCCATGGACTCCGCCCCACCCTCACCGTCGATGAGGCGCCCGGAGCGCTCGGAGTACTTGGATCCGGCCATCTCCGCCACGAGCTCCTCCATCGTGTCGGCGGTGGACTCGACGGCTCCGGTGAGCGGGTAGCAGCCCAGCGTGCGGAACCGGACGGAGCGCATCTCCGGCTGCTCACCCTCGTTCAGCGGGAAGCGCTCGTCATCGACCATGATCAGGGTCCCGTCGCGCCGCACCACCGGGCGCGGCTTGGCGAAGTACAGGTCCGGGATCGGGATGCT
>JAFMFD010000005.1 GCA_017856385.1 Actinomycetota bacterium | reverse complement strand
ATGGCTCCATGAGCATCGAAGGGATGGCTCCATGAGTATCGACGGGCTGATTGCCGCGCGCGGAGGGCAGAAGCCGACGCGCCGTGAGCTCGTGGTGGCCATCCTGGTCGCTCTCGTCCGGCTGGTCCTCGGCTTCGCCTTCATCGTGCTCATGATGAGCCTCGTCCCGGACTCGCCCGACATCCGCATGGCCGCACCGCTCCTCGTGGCCACGTTCGGCACCGTCATCTACATCATCTTCTCCCGCCGTCAGCTGCGCAGGATCACCAAGTCGAGGTTCCCGACCCTCATGGCGGCCGAGGCGCTCGTCCTCATCGCGGGACTCTTCCTGGCCGTCTTCGCGATGGTCTACGTCGCGATCTCCCTGGACAACCCCCGGGCGTTCACCGAGCCCCTGGACGCGTTCACGTCGTACTACTTCGCCCTGACCGTCCTGGCGACCGTGGGGTTCGGCGACATCACCCCGGTGACCACGGCGGCCCGGTCGGTGACGATGGTGCAGATGGCCCTGGACCTGGTCTTCATCGCCGCGCTCATCCGCATCGTGAGCACGGCGGCGCGCAAGGGCATCGATCGCAGGGCGGCGGGGCAGCAGGAGCAGCCCGACACCCGACCCGCCGGGGGCTGACTGTATACATTCCGGGCTGGATTGGATACAATCCGCGCATGCCGGGTGCCCTAGACGGACTCATCGTCGCGGACTTCTCGCGCGTTCTCGCCGGGCCCTACGCCACCATGCTGCTTGCGGACCTCGGCGCGACGGTCGTCAAGGTGGAGCGGCCGGGCACCGGAGACGACACCCGCGCGTGGGGACCGCCCTTCGCGGCAGACGGCCAGTCGACGTACTTCCAGTCGGTCAACCGGGGCAAGCAGTCGATCGCCCTCGACCTGGCCGACCCCGACGACCGGGCGGTGGCCCAGCGCCTCGCCGCCCGCAGCGACGTGCTGATCGAGAACTACCGGACGGGTGCGCTGGCACGGTTCGGGCTCGACGAGGAGTCGGTACGGCGGGCCAACCCGGCGATCGTCTACTGCACGATCTCCGGCTTCGGCGACGGCGCGGGGGC
Source organism: Actinomycetota bacterium (assembly GCA_017856385.1). Classification (GTDB taxonomy): domain Bacteria; phylum Actinomycetota; class Actinomycetes; order S36-B12; family S36-B12; genus UBA10649. The sequence goes on along the minus strand of JAFMFD010000005.1, from coordinate 68,685 downwards.
CGATCTGCCGGGCTACGACCTGCTGGTGCAGGCGGTCGGCGGCCTGATGAGCGTCACCGGCACGCACGAGCCCACCAAGGCCGGAGTCGCTCTCGTCGACGTACTGACCGGCCTGCAGGCCGCGGTCGGGATCCTCGCCGCCCTGCACCATCGGGACCGGACCGGGGAGGGACAGCGGCTCGACGTCACGCTGCTCGGCAGCCTGCAGTCGGCACTCGTCAACCAGGTGTCCTCCGTCATCGGCGCCGGTGTCGTACCGACCTTCATGGGCAATGCCCATCCGTCGATCGCGCCCTACGAGGTGTTCACGGCGGCAGATCGTCCGCTGGTCCTCGCCGTCGGCAACGACCAGCAGTTCGGTCGGCTCTGCGAGGCTCTGGGTGATCCAGGGCTCGCCGCGGACGAGCGGTTCGCGACGAATGCAGCACGCGTGGAGCACCGTGACGAGCTCGTCCGACGCGTCAACGGGCTGCTCGCGGTGCGCGGAGCGGATGCGTGGCAGGAGTCCCTGACCCGACTCGGAGTTCCCTGCGGCCCAATCAACGACATTGCCCAGGGGCTGCAGCTGGCCGAGCGCCTGGGCCTCGAGCCGGTGGTCGAGGTCGACGACCCGCGGCGCTCGGCGCCGGTGCGGCAGGTCGCGAACGCCATGCACCTCTCGCGCACGCCCGTCCGCTACGCATCCGCGCCGCCGGACCTCGACGAGGACCGTGATGCCGTCCTCGCCCTGCTCGGGCTCGAGGTCGACGGGACGGTCGGCCGATGACCCGCGCGACCGCGCAGGACGCCGTGCTCGCCGCCCTGCGAGAGGACATCCTCACGGGCGTCCTCGCACCCGGCGACCAGCTCGTGCAGGAGTCCCTCGCCGAGCGCTACGGGGTCTCGCGCGTCCCGCTCCGCGAGGCCCTGAAGACCCTCGAGTCCGAGGGCCAGGTCGCCTACTTCCCGCATCGCGGGTACTTCGTCGCGGAGCTGAGCCTGGCCGACCTGCGCGAGGTGTACCGCCTGCGCGGCCTTCTGGAGGACACTGCGCTGCGCGAGGCCGTGCCCACTCTCGACGACGCCGACATCGAGGAGATCGTGCGCCTGTGCGACAACGTCGTCGAGGCGGCGACCGTCGACGACGTGCTGGCCATGGCCGAGGCGAACCGCCGATTCCACTTCGCGCTGTTCGACGCTGCGGGCATGCCGCGCCTCTCGCGCCTGCTCCGCCAGCTGTGGGAGGCGACCGATGCCTATCGCGCGCTGTACTACCAGGGCTCCCACAATCGCCAGCAGGTGCTCGCCGAGCACGAGCAGATGGTCCACGCCCTGCGCGCGCGCGACACCGCCCTCGTCGTCGCCCTTCACGATGAGCACCGAGCGCACTCGGTCGCCGCAGTGGAGGTGATGCTCAACCCGCATCGACCCCGCTCCCGACAGAACGCCCCTCACCATCGAATGGAGTTGCCATGACCGCCACGCAGTCGCCAGCCGAGCTGATGTCGATCGACTACCTGCTCAGCGAGGAGGAGCGAGCGATCCGCGACGTAGTGCGCGACTACGTCGACTCGAGGATCAGGCCGGAGGTGGCGGAGTGGTTCGAGAGCGGGGACATCCCGGCGCGCGAGCTCGCCCGCGAGCTCGGCTCCCTCGGCGTTCTCGGCATGCACCTCGAGGGCTACGGGTGCCAGGGCACCTCAGCCGTGGCCTACGGACTGGCGTGCCTGGAGCTGGAGGCCGGTGACTCCGGCATCCGCTCGCTGGTCAGCGTGCAGGGATCGCTCGCGATGTTCGCGATCCATGAGTTCGGCTCGGAGGAGCAGAAGCAGCAGTGGCTGCCGCGCATGGCGGCGGGTGAGGCGATCGGCTGCTTCGGGCTGACCGAGGCGGACTTCGGCTCGAACCCGTCGGGCATGCGGACGTGGGCCAAGCGCGAGGGCGATGACTGGATCCTCGACGGCTCGAAGATGTGGATTACGAACGGCAACGTCGCCGACGTGGCCGTGGTCTGGGCGCGCACGGATGAGGGGATCCGCGGCTTCGTCGTTCCCACCGACACGCCCGGCTTCACGGCGAACCTCATCCACAAGAAGATCTCCCTGAGGGCGTCGGTCACGAGCGAGCTCGTGTTCGACCGCGTTCGCCTTCCGGCGGACGCGGTGCTCCCGGAGGTGGCGAGCCTGCGTGGACCGCTGTCCTGCCTGAATGAGGCCCGATACGGGATCGTCTTCGGGACCCTCGGGGCCGCGCGTGACTGCCTGGAGACGGCCATCGACTACTCGATCAACCGCGTCCAGTTCGACAAGCCGATCGCCGGGTACCAGTTGACCCAGCGCAAGCTCGCTGACATGGCGGTCGAGTGGGGCAAGGGAATGCTGCTCGCACTGCACCTCGGCAGACTGAAGGACGCTGGGCTCATCCGGCCGGAGCAGGTGAGCGTGGGCAAGCTGAACAATGCACGCGAGTCGCTGGCGATCGCGCGCGAGTGCCGCAGCATCCTGGGTGGCAACGGGATCACCTTGGAGTACCCGGTGATCCGGCACATGAACAACCTCGAGTCGGTGTTCACGTACGAGGGAACCAACGAGATGCACACCCTCGTGGTCGGCGAGGCACTGACGGGCATGGCGGCATATCGATGAGCGCCCGCACCCTTACCTCGGTCGTCGGCGGGGAGCGCGTGGACGGGTCGGAGGACCGCCCGGACATCAATCCCTCGGACGTGACCGACGTCGTGGCGGTGGCGAGCATGGCAGATGCGTCCACTGCCGCCCAGGCGGTCGAAGCGGCCGCAGGCGCCTTTCCCGCCTGGGCCGGGACGACGCCGTGGGAGCGCTCTGCGGTGCTGGACCGTGCGGGCACAGAGGTGATCGCCCGCGCCGACGAGTTGGGCGACCTCCTGGCGCGTGAGGAGGGTAAAACCTACCCCGAGGCGCGCGCCGAGGTGGTCCGCGCTGGACAGATCCTGAAGTACTTCGCCGGTGTGGCACTACAGCCGCACGGCCTAGCGCTCGACTCCGTCCGACCCGGGATCGAGGTCACGGTCGTGCGCGAGCCGGTCGGCGTCGTGAGCGTGATCACGCCCTGGAACTTCCCGATCGCGATCCCGGCATGGAAGATCGCCCCCGCACTGGCCTTCGGGAACACCGTCGTCTTCAAGCCGGCGGATCTCGTGCCGGCCAGCGCGTGGGAGCTTGTCGACATCATCAACCGAGCCGGGCTGCCGGCCGGGGCGCTCAACCTCGTGCTGGGCCGTGGGTCGGTGGTGGGACCCGTTCTCACGACGGCCCCGGGGGTCGACGCCATCACCTTCACCGGCTCCGTGCCGACCGGGCGGGGCATCCTCGCCGACACCGTCAGCACGGGCGCGAAGGTCCAGCTCGAGCTGGGCGGCAAGAACCCCCTCGTCGTCACCGATCGGGCCGACCTCGCAGTCGCCGTGGAGTGCGCCATGCAGGGCGGCTTCGGGTCGACCGGCCAGCGCTGCACCGCTTCGTCGATCGTCGTGGCGACCCGCGGGGTCCACGACGCGTTCGTCGAGGCGATGACCGCGCGCATGTCGGCGTGGCAGGTGGGCGACGCACGTGGCGCGGGCGTCGACATGGGACCGGTCGTCGATCCCGGTCAGCTGGGCGTCGACCTGGACTACATCGAGATCGCGCGTGGCGCGGGCGCCGAGGTCATCGGCGGCCATCGCGTCGAGGGCGTCGGCGACGGGCACTACCTCGCCCCGGCACTCGCGGTCGGCACCCGGGTCGGGGACCGCATCAATGCGGAGGAGGTCTTCGGGCCGGTCGTGTCGGTGATCGAAGTCGACGACTACGCGGCAGCCCTCGAGGCGGCGAATGCGAGCACCATGAACCTGTCGGCGGGGATCTGCACCACGAGCCTGGCCGAGGCGGCGCACTTCCGGCGGCACTCCAAGGCGGGCATGGTGATGGTCAACCTGCCGACGGCCGGCGTCGACTTCCATGTGCCGTTCGGCGGGCGCGGCGAGAGCAGCCATGGTCCTCGCGAGCAGGGCACGGCCGCCGTGGAGTTCTTCACGTCGTCCAAGACGACGTACACGGCGCCGGGCAGTCCCTCAGTGGCCTAGCTTGCGGACGAAGGCGGCGGCCAGCCGTGAGGGCCGACCCGTGCGGGCCTCGGTGGCGTCTGCGGAGGTCATGATGCGCAGTCCGGCATTGGTGCCGAGCCACCGCAGGGGCTCGGGCTCCCATCGGCGCGATCGGTGGCCGACCCAGGGCAGGTCCACCAGGTCGGAGTCCGCCCCCGTGATGAGGTCGGCGAGGGTCCGTCCGCCGAGGTTCGATGTCGTGACCCCGTCGCCGACGTAGCCGCCGCTCCACGCGAGTCCCGACTGCCGGTCGATGCCGCAGGAGGCCCACCAGTCGCGCGGCACGCCGAGCGGGCCGCCCCAGGCGTGGGTCACCTGGGCATCGTGCACGACCGGGAACAGGTCCACGAGGACGCGCCACAGTTCGGCATGCACGGCCGCATCGCGATCCTGCTCGGGACTGATGCGCGATCCATAGGCGTACGGGGCGCCGCGTCCACCGAACGCGATCCGGTCGTCGACGGTCCGCTGGCCGTAGATGATCAGGTGGCGCCCGTCGGCGAACGTCTCGCGCATGCCCAGGCCGATCTCCTGCCACGCATGCTGCGGCAGTGGCTCGGTCGCGATCATCATCGAGTACACGGGGGCCAGAGTGCGCACGTGACCGGCCAGGCTCCGGGTGTAGCCCTCGGTGGCACGGACCACCACCTCGGCCCGCACGTCGCCCAGGTCGGTGCGCACGATGCCCGGCTCGATGGCCTGCACCCGCGTGTGCTCGTGCAGGCTCACGCCCGAGCGCGCGACCGCTCCGGCGAGGCTCCTGACGAGGCGTGCGGGGTCGATGGCCGCACAGTGGGGTGTATAGGTACCGCCCAGCACGTCCGTGGCACCCAGGCGCGCCTGGGTCTCCGCGCGGTCGAGGAGGCACAGGTCATCGGGGCCGAAGCCCCATGAGCGCGCATTCGCGACCTCGTCGCGCGCGGACCGCAGCTGCAGCGGAGTGCGGGCAGCGATGACCGTCCCGCCCCTGGCCCAGCCGATGTCCCATCCCTCACTGCGCGCGACCCGGTCGATCTCGTCGATCGAGGTGATCATCGCGCGCTTCATGCGAGTGGCGTCGTCGCGGGACGTCGCGCGGGCAAGCGCCTCCAGTGATGCGGGGAAGAGGGCCGACGCCCACCCCCCGTTGCGCCCCGATGCACCGAACCCCGCGACCTCCGCCTCCAGGACCACGATGCGCAGCGATGGATCGCGTCGCGCGAGGTAGTACGCGGTCCACAGTCCGGTGAAGCCCGCACCGACGATGGCCACGTCGAACGTCGCCGGTCCGGGCAGGGGCGATCCCAGTGGGCGCCGCAGGTCCGGCGGAAGGCCGTCCCACCACAGGGACAGGCGGCGGTGGTCAGCGCTCATCGACGCCAACGCTGCACGTACTCGGGCAGCGGGATCTCCGGCGGGCAGTCGGCTGATCGGGCCGGGGTCCCGAAACTCTCCCGGATGGGGACGCTGCCTGCCCAGATGCCTGAGTAGGGCGCGTCGGTGATGTCCTCCTCGTCGTCCTGCGGATCTCCGGTGCCGATCTTGAGCGACCACTCCTCCAGGGGGAGGGACAGGAGGATGGTGGCCGCGCGCTCCTTGGCGGTCGGCTGCCGACAGTCGTCCCAGCGTCCGGGCAGCAGGTGCTCGGTCACGACCCGCAGGCCGTCCAGCTCGTCCTCCCCGGTCAGGCGCCGCGCGACGCCGAGGACCATCGCCGAGCGGTAGTGCATGCTCGAGTGGAAGGCGCTGCGGGCGAGGACGAGCCCGTCGAGGAGGGTGACCGTCAGGCAGGTGGGCTGTCCCTCGGCGAGGGTGCGGAACAGACGCGAGCCGCTGCTGCCGTGGAACAGCACCTCATCATCGCGACGTGCGTAGGCGACGGGCAGGACGAAGGGCTGTTCGCCCGACACCACCGACACGTGTGCAACGAGGCCAGCGTCGAGCACCGCGTCGAGAGTGGCGCGATCGTGGACGGCGTTTTCGGGGATGCGCCGGATCCTGGTCCGGTCGGAATCGGCGGGGGAGTGCGGTCGATCGGTCACAGTCGGCTCCAGGCCTCGGTCAGCACGGTACGGAGGATCTGCTCGATCTCGTCGAACTCCGGGGGGCCGATGATCAGCGGCGGGGCCAGCTGGACCACCGGATCCCCTCGGTCGTCGGCCCGGCAGTACAGCCCATGGTCGAACAGGGCGGTCGACAGGTATCCGCGCAGCACGCGCTCGGCCTGCTCGTTGGACAGCGTCTGGCGTGTTGCGCGGTCCTGGACGAGTTCGATCCCGTAGAAGTACCCCGCACCGCGCACGTCGCCGACGATCGGCAGGTCGCGCAGCCGCTCGAGGGTCTGGCGGAACTGCTCCTCGTGCTCGCGCACGTGCGCATGGATCCCCTCGCGCTCGAAGATGTCGAGAGTGGCGAGGGCGGCGGCCGCTCCCACCGGGTGACCGGACCACGTGAAGCCGTGCAGGAAGGTGGCACTGCCCTTGCGGAAGGGCTCGAAGAGCCGATCACTGCAGATCATGGCGCCCATCGGGCAGTAGCCGGAGGTCATGCCCTTGGCGCACGTGATGATGTCAGGCGTGACGCCGAACCGCGACATCGCGAAAGTGTCGCCGATCCGGCCGAAAGCCGTGATCGTCTCGTCCGCGACCAGCAGCACGCCGTACTCGTCGCAGATCTCGCGCACGCGCTCGAGGTAGCCGGGCGGGGGAGGGAAGCATCCTCCGCCGTTCTGCACCGGCTCGAGGAACACGGCGGCAACGGTGCTCGGACCCTCGAACCTGATGGCCTCCGCGATTCGGTCCGCCGCCCAGCGTCCGAACGCCTTCTCATCATCGCGAAGACCGTCCGGAGCTCGGTAGATGTTCGTGTTGGGCACGTGGGCAGTGCTGGGGACCAGCGGCTCGAACGGAGCCTTGGCCTCGGGGATACCGGTGATCGACAGAGCACCCTGCGGCGTGCCGTGGTACGCCACGGCACGCGAGATGACCTTGTGCCTGGTTGGCTGGCCGGTGATGCGGAAGTACTGCTTGGCCAGCTTCCATGCCGACTCGACCGCCTCGCCCCCGCCACTGGTGAAGAACACCCGGTTGAGGTCGCCAGGTGCCAGGTGCGCAAGGCGCTCAGCCAGCTCGATGGCCCGCGGATGCGCGTACGACCAGATGGGGAAATAGCCGAGCTCCGTGGCCTGTCGGGCCATCGCCTCGCCGATCTCGGTGCGCCCGTGTCCGAGCTGCACGGTGAACAACCCGGCCAGGCCGTCCAGGTAGCGACGCCCGCGGTCGTCCCACACGTAGGCGCCCTCGCCACGGACGATGACGGGCACGTGGCCGCCACCCTCGTAGACGGAGTGGCGGGTGAACGGCATCCACAGGTGCTCCTGCGCGCGTCGAGCCCACGGATCCGCCCCGGGCTCGGTCACGTCCTGCGGTGTCGTCGTCACGAGGTCATCACCTACCGCGTTCCCCAGGTGTAGATCTGCTTGCGCAGTTTCAGGTAGACGAACGTCTCGGTCGACTGTACGTCGGGGATACCGCGGATGCGACGGTTGACGACGTCGAGGAGGTGGTCGTCGTCCTCGGCGACGATCTCCGCGAGGATGTCGAAGCTGCCCGCGCACACCACCAGGTAGTCGACCTCGGGCATCCGCTCCATCTGCTCGGCCACGGCCTCGGCGTCGCCCTGCACGCGAATCCCGATCATGGCCGAGCGCGCGAACCCCACCTGCACGGGATCGGTGACCGCGACGATCTGCATGACGCCGGCCTCCTGGAGGCGCTGGACGCGCTGGCGCACGGCGGCCTCGGACAGCCCCACGGCCCGGCCGATCGTCGCGTAGGGCCGACGGCCGTCCTGCTGGAGCTGCTCGATGATCGCCTTGGAGGTATCGTCCAGCGCGATCGGGGAACGCTCGCGCGGGGCCATGGGGCCATGGTGGCGCAGGACGGGAGCCGGGATCAAGCGAAATTCGCGGAATGGCACCATATTCGCGACGGAATCCGCATAGTGTCTGGTCAATCGGCCCGCAAAGCGCAACGATCTGTGTGCCGGTCGTCGTCTCATCGGGAGGTCTCCATGGCAAGCCGCGTCATCAGCAATCTCATCGATGGCGAGCGGGTGCCGTCCGCCAGCGGGCGCACCAGCGATCTGGTCAACCCCTCGACAGGCGAGGTGTTCGCGCAGGCTGCCGTCTCGGACGGGGCCGATGTCGACGCGGCCTTCGCCGCCGCAGAGCGCGCATTCGCGGGATGGCGCGACAGCACGCCCTCGGAGCGGCAGGCGGCCCTGCTCGGCATCGCGGACGTGCTGCAGGCGCACGCCGACGAGCTCGTGGCCCTCGAGAGCGAGAACACCGGCAAGCCGATCGCGGTGACGGCCTCGGAAGAGATCCCGCCGATGATCGACCAGATCCGATTCTTCGCCGGGGCGGCGCGCGTGCTCGAGGGCCGTGCGGCCGGTGAGTACATGCGCGGGTTCACGTCGATCATCCGCCGCGAGCCGGTGGGGGTCATCGGCCAGGTAACCCCCTGGAACTACCCGATGATGATGGCCGTCTGGAAGTGGGCCCCGGCGATAGCCGCGGGCAACACCGTGGTGGTCAAGCCCAGCGATACCACTCCCGTGACCACCGTGCGCATGGCGGAGCTCATCACCGATGCAGGGATCCTCCCGCCCGGTGTCATGAACGTGATCTGCGGCGACCGTGACACCGGCCGCGCGCTCGTCGAGAACCCGATCCCGCAGATGGTCTCCATCACCGGATCGGTGCGGGCGGGCATGCAGGTCGCCGAGTCGGCGTCGCGGGACGTCAAGCGGGTCCACCTCGAGCTCGGCGGAAAGGCACCGGTGGTCATCTTCGATGATGCCGACATGGAGGCGGCAGCCGAGTGGCTCGCGGTCGCGGGCTACTTCAACGCCGGGCAGGACTGCACGGCCGCGACGCGCATGATCGTCTCCGAGCGCATATACGACGACTTCGTGGCGGCCCTCGCCGAGCAGGCGAAGGGGACGGGGACCACGTTCGACGACGGCCCCGGGGGCGAGGCGCTCGTGCCCCCGGTCAACAACGTGCACCAGATGGAGCGGGTGCTCGGGTTCCTCGAGCGCACACCCAAGCACGCGGAGATCGTCGCCGGCGGCAGTCGCCAGGGCGATCGCGGCTTCTACGTGTCGCCCACGGTCGTGGCGGGCCTGCAGCAGGACGACGAGATGATCCAGAACGAGATCTTCGGCCCGGTCATCACGGTCCAGCGGTTCTCCGACGAGGCGCAGGCCCTCGCCTGGGCCAACGGCGTCAACTACGGCCTCGCGTCCAGCGTCTGGACGAAGGACTTCGGTCGGGCCATGCGGATGGCCCGCAACCTCGACTTCGGCTGCGTGTGGATCAACACGCATATACCGCTCGTCGCTGAGATGCCGCACGGCGGCTTCAAGCACAGTGGCTACGGCAAGGACCTGTCGATGTACGGGTTCGAGGACTACACGCGGATCAAGCACGTTATGGCGAACATCGACTCCTGACGAGCGCAAGCACACGGGAGGCAGGGGTGGACGCGGTCTTCGCGGGAGGAGTCCCCCGGACGGGGACGTCGGCGGAGCGCGGCGTGGTCGTCGACCCGGCGGATGGCTCCGTGGTCGACGAGTTCGAAATGGCCGGCGGTGACGACGTGGCTGCTGCGGTCGCGGCCGCCTCGGACGCCTTCCCGGAGTGGTCGCGAGCGATGCCGGCGGAGCGCTCGGCGGCCCTCCACGCCCTCGCCGCCCGCATGGCGGGCCGGTCCGACGAGTACGCCGCCATCGAGTCGCGGCAGACCGGCAAGCCCTTGCGCCTGTCGTCCGGCTTCGACGTACCGGGCTCGATCGACAACATCGCGTTCTTCGCGGGTGCGGCGCGGAATCTCGAGGGCAAGGCCGCTGCCGAGTGGGACGGTGCGCACACGTCGATCATCCGACGGGAGCCCATCGGCGTCGTCGGGTCCATCGCGCCGTGGAACTACCCCCTGCAGATGGCCGTCTGGAAGGCACTGCCGGCCATAGCCGCGGGCAACACCATCGTGCTCAAGCCGGCGGAGATCACGCCGCTGACCACGGTGATGCTGGCCGAGGACTGCGCTGCCGCGGGAGTGCCGGCGGGTGTGGTGAACGTGGTCGTGGGCACCGGGCCGGAGGCAGGCGAGGCGCTCGTGAGTCATCCGGACGTGGCGATGGTGTCCTTTACCGGATCGACCCCGGTGGGCAAGCGCGTCATGTCCCTGGCCACGGCGACCGTGAAGCGCGTGCACCTCGAGCTCGGTGGCAAGGCCCCGTTCGTCGTGTTCGACGACGCCGACCTCGAGGCAGCCGTGCACGGTGCCGTTGCCGGAGCGCTCATCAATACCGGCCAGGACTGCACAGCGGCGACCCGCGCCTACGTCCAGCGCCCCCTCTACGACGCTTTCGTCAACGGCGTGACGGACCTGTTCGGGGGCGTTCGCGTGGGGCCGCCGGCCGATCCGTCGACCGACATCGGCCCCCTCGTCACCGCGAGGCAGGCCGAGCGGGTGGCCGGATTCGTCGATCGGGCGCGCGCGGCAGGGGCTCGCGTCCTGGTGGGCGGCGCCGCCCCGGGCGGGGACCTGGCGTGCGGGGCCTACTACCTGCCGACCGTCGTCGTCGACGCCGCCCAGGACTCCGAAATCGTCCGTGACGAGGTCTTCGGCCCCGTGCTCGTCGTCCTGCCCTTCGACTCCGACGATGAGGGCCTGGCCCTCGCCAACGACACCGTCTACGGACTTGCCGCGTCCGCCTGGACCCGCGACGTCTTCCGGGCCCTGCGGGCGCAGCGGGAGATCCGGGCCGGCTGCGTGTGGATCAACGACCACATCCCGATCGTCAGCGAGATGCCCCATGGCGGGTACCGGCAGTCCGGCTTCGGCAAGGACATGTCGACCTACTCCTTCGAGGAGTACACGCAGGTCAAGCACGTCAGCCTGGACATCACCGGCGAGGCGCGCAAGCCGTGGCATCGCACGATCTTCACCGGACCGGCGTAGCGTAGGGCAGACTGGACGCCGGTCCTCGACCCAAGCCCCCGGATGCGAACAATGGAGGAAGCATGAACAGCAAGCGCCCCGACGTCGTCGCCACCCTCGCCGGCACGATGGCGACGTCCGTCTCCCGTCGCCGACTCCTCCAGGCGGCCGGGATCGGCAGCGCAGCGCTGGCTGCGGCCGCCTGTGGCGCCGGTGGGGGAAGCTCGGCCGAGCCGCAGGCTGCAGAGGACCTCAGCGACACCGACAAGACCCTCAACTGGTCCAACTGGCCCCTCTACATCGACATCGACGAAGAGGCCGGTACGCGGCCGTCACTCGATGCCTTCCAGGAGCAGACCGGTATCACGGTGGCGTACACCGAGGACGTCAACGACAACAACGAGTTCTTCGCCAAAGTCCGCACCCAGCTCGAGCAAGGTCAGGACATCGGGCGTGACATCGTCGTGCTCACCGACTGGATGGCCGCGCAGTGGATCCAGAACGGCTACGCCCAGAAGCTCAATGGGGAGCTGGTCCCGAATCGCGCCAACCTGCTCCCGGCCTGGCAGAACGTGTCCTTCGACCCGAACCGCGACTACAGCCTGCCGTGGCAGTCCGGCTTCGGCGCACTCGGCTGGAACAAGGCCGGTGTCCAGGCCGCGCTGGGAACCGACACGCTGAGCTCGCTCGACCAGCTCTTCGACCCGGCGCTGAAGGGTCGGATCACCGTGCTCTCTGAGATGCGCGACACGATGGGCCTGATCCTCGCGTACCAGGGCGCCGACCCCAGCAACTTCACGGACGACGAGTTCAGCGCGGCCATCGAGTACCTGACGCAGCAGGTCGACAGCGGTCAGATCCGTCAGGTGACCGGCAATGACTACATCGCGGCCCTCGAGTCCGGCGATGTGCTCGCCGTCATCGGCTGGTCCGGCGACATGATCCAGCTGGGAGAGGACTTCGGCGTGGCGCTGCCGGAGTCCGGCGCGACCCTGTGGACCGACAACATGCTCGTGCCGTCGCTCGCCCAGCACAAGAAGAACGCCGAGCTCGCGATGAACTACTACTACGATCCGGCCGTCGCGGCCGAGGTGGCGGCATACGTCCAGTACATCTGCCCGGTGAAGGGCGCGCAGGAGGCCATGGAGGCGCTCGACCCATCGCTGGTCGACAACCAGTGGATCTTCCCGAACGAGGAGACCCTGTCCAACGCCTATGTCTTCATGACGCTGACGTCCGAGCAGAACGAGCAGTACGAGCGCGAGTTCCAGAAGGCCATCGGCAACTAGGCTCTGAAGGCCCACCACCCGGCGGGGCACCAGAAAGGGCGGCGGCATCGTGGCGGAGAAGGCCAACACGGTGGAGGACCTGCACCTGCAGAACCTCACCAAGAGCTTCGGGGATTTCGTTGCGGTCGACGATCTCACGCTGACGATCCCCGCCGGCTCGTTCTTCGCGCTCCTCGGGGCCTCGGGCTGCGGGAAGACCACGACCCTGCGCATGGTGGCAGGGCTCGAGGATCCCACTGAGGGCTCGATCCGCATCGGCGACCGAGACATCACCCGACTGCGGGCCTTCGAGAGACCGGTCAACACGGTGTTCCAGTCCTATGCCCTGTTCCCGCACCTCGACATCTTCGAGAACGTGGCCTTCGGCCTGCGCCGGCGAGGGATCAAGGACGTCAAGCCCGCCGTCGAGCAGATGCTCGAGCTCGTCGAGCTGGGCCCCATGGCGCGGCGCAAGCCGGCCCAGCTCTCCGGCGGCCAGCAGCAGCGCGTCGCGGTGGCCCGGGCCCTCATCAACCGACCGGAAGTCCTCCTGCTCGACGAGCCGCTGGGTGCCCTCGACCTCAAGCTGCGGCGGCAGATGCAGATCGAGCTCAAGCGCATCCAGGTCGACGTGGGCACCACGTTCGTCCACGTGACCCACGACCAGGAGGAGGCCATGACCATGGCCGACACCGTGGCCGTCATGAACGCCGGGCGCATCGAGCAGCTCGGTCACCCCGCCGACATCTACGAGACGCCGCGCACGGTGTTCGTCGCCAACTTCCTCGGCCAGTCGAACCTGATCGTCGGGCGGCGCTCCGGGGCAGCGGGCGACGATACGCTGGTCGAGGCCCACGGCCTCACGTTCGCGGTGCCCTCCCAGAGGTGCTTCGCGGCTGGCTCGGACGTCATCGTGGGTGTTCGGCCGGAGAAGATCACGGTGCTCGATGCGGTCGACCGCGACCGTGTACCGGAGAGCCACAACCGCGTGGACGGGACCGTCACCGATGTCTCCTACACCGGCGTGTCCACCCAGTACCTCGTTCGCTCGAGCTGGGGACAGGAGTTCATGGTCTTCGAGCAGAACGTCATCGTGGGTGACCGCTGCGACGTGGGTGACCCCGTGGTGCTCCATTGGGCGCCGAGCCACACCTTCGGCCTCGACGGCGCGGGGTCCTGAGCGTGGTCGCCGTCGTCCCAGCCGCGGGGCGCGCCTCGAGTACACCGTCGGCGCAGAAGTCCTCGCGCACGGGCTATCTGCTCCTCTTCCCGGGGATCGCCTGGCTCGCGGTGTTCTTCGCCATCCCGTTCGTCACCCTGTTCCTCACCAGCCTGCAGAAGCCGATCGAGGGGCAGTCCGGCCGCTACGCGGTCGGCCTGGAGTTCGGCAACTACGCGTCCGCCATGGCCGAGTACTGGCCGCTGTTCGTGCGGTCGTTCGTGTACGCCGGGATCGCCACGATCATCGCGCTGGTGATCGCCTACCCCCTCGCCTACTTCATCGCCTTCCGTGGGGGGCGCTGGCGCTCACTCCTGCTGGTCCTGGTCATCGCTCCCTCATTCGCGTCCTTCCTGCTGCGGACGTATGCGTGGAAGACGATCCTCGCGGACGAGGGCATCATCACGAGCACGCTGAACGCCCTGCACCTGCTGCCCGACGGTCGCATCCTGAACACGGGTATCGCCGTCGTCGCCGGACTCACCTACAACTTCCTGCCCTTCATGATCCTGCCCCTCTACGCGGCGCTGGAGAAGATCGACCCACGACTGATCGAGGCCGCCGGTGATCTCTATGCCTCGCCGGCCACGGCATTCCGCAAGGTCACGTGGCCGCTGTCGATGCCGGGCGTCGTCGCAGGCACGCTGCTCACCTTCATCCCCGCGGCCGGCGACTACATCAATGCCGCCCTGCTCGGGTCAACCGGGAACCGCATGATCGGCAATGCGATCCAGATCAACTTCATCCAGTTCCGTGACTACCCGACCGCCAGTGCACTGTCCTTCGTCCTGATGGCCATCATCCTCGTCCTGGTGTTCACATACATCCGACGGGCTGGCACGGAGGATCTCGTCTGATGCGCTGGCTGCGCCGAAACCTCGTCGGCATCGTGGGGATCGCGGTCCTGGTCTATCTGTTCGTCCCCATCGCCGTCATCATGGTCCTGTCGTTCAACAAGCCCAGCGGCAAGTACAACCTGACGTGGAACGAGTTCTCCCTTGATGCGTGGACGAACCTGTGCGGGGTGCCGGGTGTCTGCTCGTCCTTCGTGACCAGCATCCAGATCGGAGTCATCTCGACCATCGTCGCCACCGTCCTCGGTTCGATGATCGCCTTCGCACTCGTGCGCTACCGCTTCCGTGGGCGCAGCACGACGAACCTGCTCATCTTTCTGCCGATGGCCACGCCCGAGGTCGTCATGGGTGCGAGCCTCCTGGCCCTCTTCCTCAACCTCAGGTTCCCCCTCGGCGAGGGCACGGTCATCATCGCGCACATCATGTTCATCATCTCGTTCGTCGTGGTGACCGTGAAGGCTCGACTCCAGGGCATGGACCCGCGCCTGGAGGAGGCGGCCCGTGACCTCTACGCGAATCCGCGTGCGGTCTTCCGCTATGTCACCTTCCCCCTCGTGCTGCCCGGCATCGTCGGGGCAGCGCTTCTGGGTTTCGCGCTCTCGTTCGACGACTTCATCATCAGCTTCTTCAATGCAGGCACCCTCGTCACCTTCCCGATCTACATCTGGGGGGCGGCGCAGCGGGGTATTCCGGTCCAGGTGAACGCGCTGGCGACCATCGTCTTCGTTGTGGCACTGCTGATCGTCCTGACGGCGCAGTTCGTCAACCAGCGTCGGCGCCGGAGCCTGGCGACCAGCGTGGTGCCGGCAGACGCCTTGCCGAGGTCATGAGCGCGGGTAGTATGAAGCTCACTGAGCCCCTGCGAGGGGCATGATTCGCTGAAGGGACTGGTGGGAAGGCGGAGCGTTCGGCTGCGTCTCGTTCTGGAGCCGACTTGGCAAGGAGCCCACCTGTGCAGTTTGCGTCCCACCCATCACCCACCGCCCTGGAGGCTCTCGCCGGGCTGCGCGTGAGTCCCTTCTGGCTGGACACGCCGGATCGTCCCCGGCCTCGTCCGCCGCTCGCCGGCGATGGCAGCGCCGACCTCGTCGTCGTAGGAGGCGGGTTCACCGGCCTCTGGTCGGCGCTGCTCGCCAAGCAGCAGGACCCTGCTCGCGAGGTGGTGCTGCTGGAGGGTGCCCGGATCGCCGAGGGGGCCACCGGTCGCAATGGGGGCTTCATGTCAGCTTCCCTGACCCACGGCGTCGTCAACGGTGCGAGCCGGTTCCGTGACGAGATGCCCGAACTGCTGCGCATGGGGCGCGAAAACCTGGACGCGATCGACAAGACCATCCATGACCTCGGCATCGACTGCTCGTTCGTGCGCACGGGGGAGATCGACGTCGCCGTGGCGGCGCATCAGGTTCGCGAACTGCAGGACGCTGTCGAACTGGCATGCTCGCTCGGCGAGGAGTGGGAGTTCCTCGATGAGGAGGCCGTGCGAGCGCGCATCCACTCGCCGACCTACCTCGCTGCGGCGTGGGAACGCTCCGGAGTGGCACTGGTGGACCCGGCTCGTCTGGCCTGGGGCCTCGCTGCAGCGTGCGAATCGATCGGCGTCCGCATCCACGAGGGCACGCCGGTCGAGGACATCCGCGACAGCGGTTCCGTCGTGGAGGTCGTGACCCGTCGAGGCGTCGTGCGCGCAACGAGGGTTGCGCTCGCCACCAGCGCATTTCCGCCACTGCTTGCCCGAATCAAGCACTACATCGTGCCCGTCTACGACTACGTGCTGGTCACTGAGCCGTTGACCGCGGCACAGTGGCGCGCCATTGGCTGGGAGGGCCGTGAGGGGATGTCCGACTCGGGGAACCGCTTCCACTACTACCGCGTGACGCCTGATGGTCGAATCCTGTGGGGCGGCTACGACGCGGTCCATCACTTCGGCAGCCGGGTCAGCCGCCGGTTCGAGAGCGAGGAGTCCTGCTTCGGACACCTTGCGGAGCACTTCCTCCAGACCTTCCCGGACCTTGCAGGCATCCGTTTCACCCACGGCTGGGGCGGTGCCATAGACACCTGCTCGCGGTTCACCGCCTTCTGGGGAACGGCGATGCAGGGCAAGGTCGGCTACGTGGTCGGCTTCACCGGCCTTGGCGTGGGCGCATCGCGTTTCGGCGCGCTGACGATGCTGGACCTCCTGGACGGCCGGGACACCGAGCGCACCCGCCTCGACATGGTCCGTTCGCGGCCGCTGCCATTCCCGCCCGAGCCGATCCGCTCGGCGGGAATCGCGATCACCACCCGATCGCTCGCACGGGCGGACGCTCAAGGAGGGCGTCGCAATCTGTGGCTCCGCCTGCTCGATCGCGCAGGCCTCGGATTCGACAGCTGAACGGCAGACGATGGCTATGGTGTCGGCATGACCCGCTACGGCGCGCAGTACGGTCCGGACTACACGTTCCTCGGCGTCGACAGGTGCGACCTCGATGATTCGGCGACGTACGCGGACGCCGATGTCGTCATCGTGGGCGCCCCCTTCGACGGAGGGACCTCGTACCGCAGCGGTGCACGGTTCGGTCCTGCGGCCCTTCGTGCGGCCTGCTACCTCGCGCACGACGGCTCACGGCCATCCCTCGCGATGCGCGTGGATGGCCTGAAGGACCTGCGCGTGCTCGATGGAGGCGATGTCGAGCTCTTCAGCGGTGACGCAGCCCGGTCGTGCGCCGACCTGGAGCGGGTGATCGAGCGCGTGGCGTCGACGGGTGCGATACCGCTCGTGCTCGGCGGCGACCACACCATCACCTGGCCGGACGTCACCGGCGTGGCGCGAGCACGTGGCTGGGGACGTGTCGCGGTGCTGCACTTCGACGCGCATGCGGATACCGGCGACATCGACTTCGGGTCGCTCATCGGCCACGGGCAGCCCATGCGCCGGCTCATTGAGTCGGGTGCAGCGCGTGGCGACCGGTTCCTGCAACTGGGGCTGCGCGGCTACTGGCCCGGGCCGGAGACTCTGGCCTGGATGGCCGAGCAGGGGATGCGGTCCTACGAGATGACGGAGATCACCGCTCGCGGTCTCGACGAGGTCATGGACGAGGCCTTCGCCATCGCCCGTTCCGAGTGCGACGGGATCTTCCTCAGCGTCGACATCGACGTGTGCGACCCGGGGCATGCACCGGGGACGGGCACGCCGGAGCCAGGCGGCCTCACCTCACGTCAGCTGCTCGACGCGGTCCGGCGCATCTGCTACGAGCTGCCGGTGTGGGGCATCGATGTCGTGGAGGTCTCGCCGCCCTTCGACCACGCCGACATCACCGCCATGCTCGGCAACCGCGTGGTGCTCGAGGCGCTGAGCGCCCTCGCGCGACGTCGTCAGGACGATCGTGACGGCACGACCTGGGATCCACGTCAGCCGCTGCTGGACGGCAGGGGGTAGTCATGGGAATCCGCGTCCTCGCAATCGGCGCGGGCGGAGTGGGCACGTCGGCTGCGCTCATCGCGGCGCGTCGAGACTTCTTCGATCTCTGGATCGTCGCCGACTACGACCCTGCGCGTTGCGCCCGCGTGGTGGATCGCGTGGACGACAGCCGGTTCCTCGGCATCGGCCTTGACGCCTCGCGAGCCGACGATGTCGCCGCCCTGAGCCGGGAGCACGGCATCACGCATGTGCTCAACATGGTCGACCCGCGATTCGTCATGCCGATCTTCGACGGTGCGCTCGCGGCCGACGCCGATTACCTCGACACCGCCATGAGCCTGTCGCGCCCGCACCCGACGCACCCCTTCTCGCAGGTCGGCGTGAAGCTGGGGGACGAGCAGTTCGCGCAGTCGGAGGCGTGGGCCGGGCGCGGGAGGCTTGCCCTGTGCGGCATGGGCGTCGAGCCCGGTCTCGCCGACGTGTTCGCACGCTACGCGGCCGACCACCTGTTCAGCGAGATCGACGAGATCGGGATCCGCGACGGCGCGAACCTGGCGGTCGACGGGTTCGACTTCGCGCCGTCGTTCTCCATCTGGACCACGATCGAGGAGTGCCTGAACCCGCCGATCATCTGGGAGCGAGAGCGTGGCTGGTTCACGACGCAGCCGTTCTCCGAGCCCGAGGTCTTCGACTTCCCGGAGGGGATCGGCCCCGTCGAGGTCATCAATGTCGAGCACGAGGAGGTCCTGCTCGTCCCGCGGTGGATCGACTGCCGTCGGGTGACCTTCAAGTACGGGCTCGGCGAGGACTTCATCGACGTGCTGAAGACGGTCCACCGGCTCGGCCTCGACCGCACCGACCCCGTGTCGGTCGGAGGGATGATGGTCAGTCCGCGCGACGTCGTCGCCGCAGTTCTGCCGGACCCGGCGTCGCTCGGCGACCGCATGCGAGGCAGGACGTGCGCGGGCACCTGGGTCACCGGCACGGGCACGGACGGCCGTCCGCGCGAGGTGTACCTGTACCACATCGCGGACAACGAGTGGACGATGCGCGAGTACGGCGTCCAGGCGGTGGTCTGGCAGACCGCCTTGAACCCCGTCATCGCACTGGAACTGCTGGCGGACGGGCGCTGGAGCGGTTCCGGCGTCCTGGGCCCCGAGGCCTTCGATGCCGTCCCGTTCCTCGACCTCATGCGCGATGGCTACGGCCAGGATTACGGGATCAGGCAGACCCCGCTGTAGGCGTGAAGCGCACGGCGAGGCGCGCGGTGGCATCACCGGCGACGAGCCGGTAGGCGTCCAGCCCGGTGCACCACGCCCCGTCCTCGCAGTAGGGATTGAGGGAGAGCAGGGCTCGCCCGTCCGCCGCAGTGCGTGCGGAGTCCTCGGTGAGCCACCGCCCGTCGCGCATGACCTGCAGCAGCACGGTGCGGCCGACTGCCGGGGGATCGCTGGCGACCCGGAGGCCGGGCAGGTCGGACCACCGCGTGTATCGCGCCTCGGCCAGTGATCGCTCCCGGTCTCGGGAGCCGTCCGACCACTCCCAGTACCAAGCCCGCTCCGTCGGCTCCGCCGGATCGGGCACGGCTGCGACGGCCGTGGCCACAGTGGTGGTGACGACGGTCGAGGTGAGCGCGACGGACATCACGCGGAGCAGAAGGCGCACTACTCGACGCTACGTCGCCTGCGCACGCGCGCCAAGTGCTGGGCTCGCGCCTGTGGACGACCTAGCGCGTGGCCTCCTCGAAGCCCTGCTGCAGGATGCCGAGCGCCTCCTCCAGAAGGGGCAGCGGCATGGTCAGCGGGGGGAGGAAGCGGAAGACATTCCCGTACGTGCCCGTGGTCAGGGTGACGACCCCGTGCTGGTGGCAGTACTTGTTCAGGGCCGCCGCCAGCTCGGTGTTGGGATCCATCGTGCCGGGCTTGACGAGCTCGATGGCGATCATCGCGCCGCGTCCGCGGATGTCCCCGATCGCCGGGAACTGCAGCGCCAGCTCCCGCAGTCGCGGGATCATGACGGACTCGATCTGACGGGCGAGCGCAGGAGCGTCATTGCGCTCCATCCAGTCGATGGCCGCGAGAGCCGCGGCGCAGGCCACCGGGTTGCCCCCGTAGGTGCCGCCCAGGCCACCTGGATGCACGGCATCCATGATCTCCGCGCGGCCGGTGACGGCGGCGAGCGGCATTCCGTCCGCGATGCCCTTGGCGGTCGTGATGAGGTCTGGGACGACGTCCTCGAACTCTGACGCGAACCAGTCGCCAGTGCGGCAGAAGCCGGACTGGATCTCGTCGGCGACGAACACGATGCCGTTCGCCTTGGCGTAGTCAGCCATCGCCTTGTAGTAGCCCGGGCTGGGGACGATGAAGCCACCCTCTCCGAGGATCGGCTCCATGACGATGGCTGCGACGTTCTCGGCACCGATCTCGCGGTCGATGCGCGTCGTCGCGATCTCCGCCATCTCCGGGCCCTTGAGTCCGCGGTCGCGGAAGGGGTAGGAGGCCGGCACGCGGTAGACCTCGGGCGCGAAGGGGCCGAACGAGTGCTTGTAGGGCATGCTCTTGGCGGTCATCCCCATGGTCAGGTTGGTGCGACCGTGGTAGCCGTGCTCGAGCACGACGACCGCCTGCCGGCGGGTGTACGAGCGGGCGATCTTCACCGCGTTCTCGATGGCCTCGGCACCGGAGTTGAGCAGCGCAGACCGCTTCTCGTGGTCCCCGGGAGTGACTCGGTTGAGCGCCTCGCACACCTCCACGTAGCCCGCGTACGGCGTGACCATGAAGCACGTGTGCGTGAAGTCGGCGACCTGCTCCTGCACGGCCCTGACGACGTCGGGATTGGCATTGCCGACCGTGGTGACGGCGATGCCGGAGCCCATGTCGATGAACGAGTTGCCGTCGGCATCGATGAGCACGCCGCCCCCGGCGCGCACCACGTAGATGGGGAGCGTGACACCCACCCCGTTGGACACGGCCTGGGTCTTGCGCGCCTGCAGCGCCACCGATCGCGGGCCGGGGATCTCGGTGACCAGCAGGCGCTGCTGGGGGATCTCGTGGTGGACGACAGCGGTCATGGCGACTCCTCGTACGTGGTGGTGCTGCTGAGCGTAGGCGTCATGTCAGTCTCGGCATACGCCCGCGTGGAGCATCCTGTGGCATTGCGTTGTCCACGCAGTAATGTGCGGCCATGGCGGTGACCCTCGAGCAGGTCGTTCGACTCGCCGATCTGGACCTGCGCGTGTGCACCCCCGGCACCGGCCTGGGTCGCCCGCTGCGCTGGGTGGCCGTCTCGGAGCAGTCCGACCCCACGCCGTGGATCGAGCCGGGGGACCTGGTGCTCACCACCGGCATGACGATGGAGGTCGGTCAGCAGGCCTGTGCGGACTACGTGGAACGACTCGTGGGCGCCGGTGCGGCCGGTCTGGGGTTCGGTGTCGGGCTGCACCACGACGAGGTGCCGCCCGCCCTCGTTGCCGCGGCCGAGGCCAGCGGGCTTCCCCTGCTGGAGATCGGGCGACCGGTGCCCTTCGTCGCGGTGAGCCGCGCGGTCTCGCGCCTGCTGGCGGCAGAGGAGTACGCGGAGTCGGGGGCGTCCTTCGAGGCCCAGCGCCGCATGATCCGAGCCGTGCTGGCGGCACGCGGCGAGGACGAGGGCTCGGCTGCCGAGGCGGCGATCTCGGTCCTCGCCCGTCACGTCGGCGGCTTCGCGCTGCATCTCGGGGTCGGCGGCGACGTGCTCGATGCCGCACCGCCCTCGGCAGCGGGGCGCGCCTCGGACCTGGTCGGCGAGGTCGACCGCCTGCGACCCCGCGGCCTGCTGGGGTCGGCCTCCCTGGTGACTGCCGACGAGCACATCGTGCTCGTGCCGATCGGCGTCCGCGACACGGTGCAGGGCTTCCTCGCGGTCGGCAGTCCGCGCCCGCTCACCACCGCCGACCAGGCGGTCCTCAACCTCGCGGTCTCGCTGCTTTCCTGGCAGGGCATGGCCCTGGCCTCCGCGCGCGCAGGCATGGGTGCCTGGCGCGGGATCCTGATGCAGCTCATCGCGATCGAGGGACTGTCGTCCGAGCGCGCCCGCCAGGTGGGGCTCACCGGCCTGGAGCCGGCCAGGTGTGTCGTGATCGCCGTGCAGGTGCGTCCCAGGTCGCGGGCCGAGGTCGCGCGATGGTCGGTCGACGGTGAGGACCTCCTCCTCGGGGTGGATTCCGAGACCACGGCCGTAGGCCTCGCCGCGGTCGACGACGAGGGCCGGGTGCCCGCCGTGCTGGAGCACCTCGCGCTGCGTGACGAGGTCCTGGCCATCGGCATCTCCGACCCGGCCGACCTCAGGGATCCGACGAACGTGCGCCAGGCGCTGGGTCAGGCCCGAGAGGCGGCGCGCGGGGTGGGCGTCCAGCGCTACGCGGACCTCGGCAGCCGCAGCCTCGGATCCCTCGTCGACGCCGCGACTGCGACCGCGTGGGCCCAGGCCTACCTGGCGCCCCTGCTGCAGTCCAGCGAGGGGGCAGAGCTGCTGGGGACGCTGCGGGCATGGCTCGCTCACCACGGCCAGGTGGATGCCACCGCGCAGGAGCTGGGGATCCACCGGCACACGGTGCGGCACCGGATCCGGCGCGCCGAGGCGATCTGCGGTCGCTCGCTCGAGGATGCCGGCGTGCGGGCCGACCTGTGGTTCGCCCTGGCCGCTGCCGAAGCGCTCGGGGCGGGCTCTGTCGGCGTTCGCCGGTAGCCTCGTAGGTAACCGAGGAGACGCGCATGCCCGAGATCCGCCGCATCTGCGTCCTGGGGAGCACCGGCTCCATCGGGACGCAGGCCCTCGACATCGCTGCGCGCAATCCGGACCTGTTCCGGGTCGTCGGCCTGTCCGCCGGTTCGGGGCGCCTGGCGGAGCTGGCCCGTCAGGTCGTCGCCTTCGATGTCGAGGTCGTCGGAGTTCCCGACGCCGCGAGCGAGCAGGCGCTCCGCGCGGCGATCGACGCGCTGGCAGCCGGCCGGTCGGTGCACATCGTCTCCGGGCCGGACGCGAGTGCGCGCGTGGCCGCGTGGGACGCCCATACGGTGGTGAACGGGGTCGCGGGCGCCGCGGGGCTCGGCGCCACCCTCGCAGCGCTGGAGGCCGGGAGCGTTCTGGCGCTGGCGAATAAGGAGTCCCTCATCATCGGGGGGTCCCTCGTCAAGGCTGTCGCGCGGCCGGGGCAGATCGTCCCCGTCGACTCAGAGCACTCGGCACTCGCCCAGTGCCTGCTGTCCGGAGCCCCCCGGGAGGTCAGGCGCCTCGTCCTGACCGCCAGCGGCGGCCCGTTCCGGGGGTGGACGCAGGAGCAACTCCATGGCGTGACCGTCGAGCAGGCCCTGGCGCATCCGACGTGGTCGATGGGGCCGCTGGTGACCGTGAACTCCGCCACGCTGGTCAACAAGGGCCTCGAGGTGATCGAGGCGCACCTGCTCTTCGACGTCCCGTTCGCGGCCATCGACGTGGTCGTGCACCCGCAGTCGATCGTGCACTCCATGGTCGAGTTCGTCGACGGCTCGACCATCGCGCAGGCCAGCCCCCCAGACATGCGCATCCCCATTGCGTGGGGCATGGCCTTCCCGCATCGCGTCCCCGACGCGGCTCCCGCCCTCGACTGGAGCCGTGCTGCGTCCTGGCAGTTCGAACCGCTCGACGAGGCGGCGTTCCCGGCGGTCCACTGGGCGCGGGTCGCCGGTGGCGCGGGGGGCACGGCTCCGGCCGTATTCAACGCGGCCGACGAGGCCGCCGTCGCGGCCTTCCTCGCGGGTGCGATCGCCTTCCCTGCGATCGTCGAGACCATTGCGCGGGTCCTGCAGGAGCATCTCGACGGTGCCGGACGCGGTGCCGGGGCGTCCTGGGTCGACGGGAACGCCGTCGCGCTGGCGGACGTCCATGCGGCGGACGCCTGGGCCCGGACCCGGGCCCAGGAGCTCATCGCGGGGGATGGGTTCCACGCCACGGACACGGGAGGCTGAATGCTCGAGGTCCTCGGCATCCTCGTGTTCGTCGTCGTGATCGGCCTGTCGATCGCGCTGCATGAGATGGGCCACCTCGTCCCGGCCAAGAGGTTCGGGGTCAAGGTCACCGAGTACATGATCGGGTTCGGACCGACGATCTGGTCGCGCGTGCGCGGTGAGACCCGCTACGGCCTCAAGGCCATTCCCGTGGGCGGATACATTCGGATGATCGGCATGCTCCCGCCGGCCAAGGGCGATCCCGAGGGGACCGCCCGCTCGATGACGACGGGTCGCTTCGCCGTCATGGTCGCGCAGGCGCGGCAGCAGTCGCTGGAGGAGATCGGGCCGGGGGACGCGGACCGGGTCTTCTACCGCCTGCCCGTCCGTAAGCGCATCATCATCATGCTCGGCGGACCGTTCATGAACCTCGTGTTCGCCTTCGTCCTCTTCGCGATCCTGCTCGTCGGAGTCGGCATGCCATCGCCCACCCTGCAGGTCTCGTCGGTCGGCGCATGCCTGCCCACGCAGGCGCAGCCCACGGGCGAGCCGCTGCCGTCGGGCGAGTGCCCCACGGGCACGGTCCCGGCGCCCGCAGCGGCCGCCGGCTTCCGGCCCGGCGACGTGCTCGTCGCCATCGACGGCCGCCCGGTAACGGACTGGTGGTCGGCGACCGACTGGATCCGCGCGAACCCGGGGCAGGCGGCCACGGTGACCGTCGAGAGGGACGGCGGGGTGGTCGACCTCGACGTCACAGTCGGGGAGGCGACGAGGCCGGTGTACGACGAGGCCGGCAACCCCACCGATGAGCTGGTCACCGCCGGGTACCTCGGCCTTGCGCCCACCACGACATGGGAGTCGCAGCCGTGGAGCTCGATCCCGGCGCACATGTGGGACCTGACCGTCCGGTCGGCGCAGGCGCTGCTCTCGCTGCCGATCAGGCTGTACGAGCTCGTGACGCAGACCCTGCTCGGCGGCGGGGAGCGGCAGCTCGACAGCCCCGTCAGCGTCGTCGGCGTCAGTCGGCTGGGCGGCGAGGTGGCCGCGATGGACCAGCCGATGGAGGCCAAGCTCGCCATGTTCCTGGGCCTGGCGGCCTCGCTGAACCTGTTCCTGTTCCTGTTCAACCTGCTGCCGATCCTGCCGCTCGACGGCGGGCACGTGGCCGGCGCGCTCTACGAGGCGCTGCGGCGGTGGTGGGCGCGAGTGACCGGGCGCCCGGATCCCGGACCGGTCGACACCGCGCGGCTGCTTCCGGTCGCCTATGTCGTGGCCGGCGTGCTCATCGTGATGGGCGTCGTCGTCATCTGGGCGGACCTGGTCAAGCCGATCACGCTCGGCTGAGAGGGGCGACAGGTGGCATGATGCCCCTGTGAGCGTGAGCCTGGGCATGCCTTCCGCGCCCGCAGCGGTCGTGGCGCCGCGTCGCACCACCCGCCAGATCCTGCTCCGCCACCCCACGCATCCCGTCGCCGTCGGCGGCGGCGCGCCGGTGAGCGTGCAGTCCATGTGCACGACGCTCACGGCGGACGTCAACTCCACTCTTCAGCAGATCGCAGAGCTCACCGCGGCAGGCTGCCAGGTGGTGCGCGTGGCGGTGCCCAGCCAGGACGATGCAGACGCGCTGCCCCAGATCGCCCGGAAGAGCGGCATCCCCGTGATCGCCGACATCCACTTCCAACCCAAGTACGTGTTCGCCGCGATCGAGGCCGGATGCGCCGGCGTGCGCGTGAATCCCGGCAACATCAAGCAGTTCGACGACAAGGTGGGGGAGATCGCCCGCGCGGCACGCGATCACGGCACGCCCATCCGGATCGGCGTCAACGCGGGCTCCCTCGACAAGCGGCTGATGGACAAGTACGGCAAGGCCACGCCCGAGGCGCTCGTCGAGTCGGCCCTGTGGGAGGCGTCGCTGTTCGAGGAGCACGACTTCCGCGACATCAAGATCTCGGTGAAGCACCACGACCCCGTAGTCATGATGCAGGCGTACATGCAGCTGGCCGAGCAGTGCGACTACCCGCTCCACCTCGGGGTCACCGAGGCCGGTCCGGCATTCCAGGGCACCGTCAAGTCGGCGGTCGCCTTCGGCGGACTGCTGAGCCGCGGCATCGGTGACACCATCCGCGTGAGCCTGTCCGCACCGCCCGTCGAGGAGGTCAAGGTCGGGATCGCCATCCTCGAGTCGCTCAACCTGCGCCAGCGCGGGCTGGAGATCGTGTCGTGCCCGTCCTGCGGCCGCGCCCAGGTCGACGTCTACACCCTGGCCGAGCAGGTGACCGCGGGCCTGGAGGGACTCGAGGTCCCCCTGCGCGTCGCCGTCATGGGCTGCGTCGTGAACGGGCCGGGAGAGGCGCGCGAGGCCGATCTCGGAGTGGCCTCGGGCAACGGCAAGGGCCAGATCTTCGTGCGCGGCGAGGTCGTCAAGACCGTGCCGGAGTCCCAGATCGTCGAGACCCTCATCGAGGAGGCGCTGGCCCTGGCCGAGCAGATGTCGGGTGAGAGCGGCACCCCCGTGGTGACGGTCGACTGACGTGACGCTCTTCGCCTCGGTCGGCGAGGTCCGCGGCCTGGGCCCGGTGGACCTGCCCGCGGTGGAGCGGATGCTGGCCGAGGATCCGGTCACGCACTGCTTCGTGACCTCGCGGGTTCGGGCCGGCGGCCTCGACCCCTGGCGTACGGGTGGCGAGCTGCTCGGGTTCACCGACGACGACGGACTCCGCTCGATGCTGCACTGCGGGGCGAACCTCGTGCCGGTGTGCACGACCGAGGCCGCCCGCGACGCCTTCGCCTCGCGGCTGCGGGGCACGGGGCGGCGCTCGTCGTCGATCGTGGGACCACAGGAGGAGGTGCTCGGCCTGTGGTCACTCCTGCAGCAGCGCTGGGGCGCCGCCCGTGACGTCCGCGCGTGCCAGCCGCTCCTCGTCATCGACCATGAGCCTCGCACGGTGCCGGACCCGTGCGTACGGCCGGCCACCCTGCAGGACCTCGACCTCCTGGTGCCCGCGTGCGTCGCGATGTTCACCGAGGAGGTCGGGGTCTCGCCGGTGGCCGGGGGCATGCACGCCGCGTACCGGGCCCGGATCGCAGAGTTGATCTCCACGGGCCGGTCGTTCGTGCGCATCGACAACGGTGTCGTGGTGTTCAAGGCGGAGATCGGCGCGGCGACATCGTCGGCCTGCCAGGTGCAGGGCGTGTGGGTGAACCCGCAGTTCCGCGGTCGCGGCCTGTCGGTCCCGGGTATGGCGGCGGTTGTGGAATGGTCGCGATCGACGATCGCGCCGGTGGTCTCGCTCTACGTCAATGACTACAACACTGCGGCCCGACGCTGCTACGAGGCGGTCGGCTTCCGCGACCACGGCCTGTTCGCCACCGTCCTGTTCTGACGGCCCCGGGACTAGGGTGTGCCGCGTGATCGTGCGGATGTCGACGCTGTTCCTGCGGACCCTGAGGGACGACCCTGCTGACGCAGAGGTGCCCAGCCACCGCCTGCTGGTGAGAGCGGGCTACGTGCGGCGCGTCGCGCCCGGCGTCTTCACGTGGCTGCCGCTCGGCTACCTGGTCTACCGCAATGTCGAGCGCATCGTGCGCGCCGAGATGGATGCTGCGGGTTTCCAGGAGGTGCACTTCCCGGCACTGCTGCCGCGCGAGCCGTACGAGGAGACGAACCGGTGGACGGAGTACGGCGACACGCTGTTCAGGCTGCAGGACCGCAAGGGCGCGGACTATCTGCTCGGCCCCACGCATGAGGAGATGTTCACGCTCCTCGTCAAGGGCGAGTTCTCGTCCTACAAGGACCTCCCGCTGGTGATCTACCAGATCCAGTCCAAGTACCGCGACGAGGCGCGTCCACGGGCCGGCATCCTGCGCGGTCGCGAGTTCGTCATGAAGGACTCCTACTCGTTCGATGTCGATGATGCGGGACTTGCGGTCTCGTACCAGAGGCATCGCGATGCGTACGTCTCCACCTTCGAGCGGCTCGGACTCGACTTCGTGATCGTGTCGGCGACTTCCGGAGCCATGGGCGGGTCGGCCAGCGAGGAGTTCCTGGCCCCGACCCCTGTCGGCGAGGACACCTTCGTCCGGTGCACCTCCTGCGCCTATGCGGCCAATGTCGAGGCCGTCCTCACGCCGGTGCCACCCGCGCTCGACGCCGCGGGCGTGCCCGCTGCGCACGTGGAGACCACGCCCGACAGCCCGACCATCGAGACCCTCGTCGCGCTGTCCAACTCGCGTCCCGACCTGGTCCGCGACGACCGGCCATGGACGGCGTCCGACACCCTGAAGAACGTGCTGTTCATGGTCACAGCGCCGGACGGGTCGAGGACTGCGCTTGCCGTCGGCCTGCCCGGAGATCGCGATGTCGACGTCCGGCGTCTTGAGGCCGCGATCCAGCCCGGAGTGCCACAGGTGTTCGAGGAGGCCGACTTCGCGGCCTACCCCTCACTCGTGAAGGGCTACATCGGCCCGGCGGCCCTCGGCGAGGCCCATGGCGTGCGCTACCTGCTCGACCCAAGGGTCGTCGAGGGCTCGCGCTGGATCACGGGGGCCAACGAGCCCGGCCGTCACGTCTACGACCTCGTCGCCGGACGCGACTTCACCGGCGACGGAGTCCTCGACGTGGCCGATGTCCGCGAGGGTGACGCATGCCCCGCGTGCGGAGGGGTGCTCACGCTCGCGCGCGGTATCGAGATCGGCCACATCTTCCAGCTCGGACGCAAGTACGCCGAGGCCCTCGACCTGCGGGTGCTCGACGAGAACGGCCGGCTGGTGACCGTGACGATGGGCTCGTACGGCATCGGGGTCTCGCGGGCCGTCGCGGCCATCGCCGAGCAGTGGCACGACGAGCACGGGCTCGTCTGGCCCCGGGAAGTGGCTCCGGCCGATGTCCATCTGGTGGCGACCGGCAAGGCTGACGAGCCGTTCGAGGTGGCCGAGCGCCTGGCTGCCGAGCTCGACGCGGCCGGCGTGCGGGTGCTCTACGACGATCGGCGCGGCGTGTCGCCCGGCGTGAAGTTCAACGACTCCGAGCTGCTCGGCGTGCCGACCATCGTCGTCATCGGCAAGCGGCTCACCGACGGGCAGGTCGAGGTCAAGGACCGGCGCTCGGGTGAGCGGCAGGACGTCGACGTTGCGGACGCGGTCGCCGTCATCCGAGGCATCACGGCCTCCTGACATGGCGGCCTCCTGACATGGCGGCGCGGGCGGTCGTCTTCGACTGGGGCGGCACGATCACGCCCTGGCACGACATCGACCTCGTCGCCCAGTGGTACGCCTACGCGGAGGTGTACGACCCTGAGCACGCCGGCGCACTCGCCCGGCGTCTCGCGGCGGCCGAGGAGCACCGGTGGCAGGTGCAGCGCGAGTCGCACGGAGCAACCACCGCCGGCGCGCTCGAGCAGCTGTTCCTCGACGAGGACATCGACACCTCCAGCGCGCTGCACCTGCGTGCGCTCGCCGGGTATCTGGACTTCTGGGCCCCGCATACGTGCGCGCATCCGCAGGTGCCGCCGCTGCTCGCCGCACTGCGCGAGCGCGGCTGGGCGATCGGGGTGTTGAGCAACACCATGTGGCCGCGGGCGCACCATGAGGAGGTCTTCGAGCGCGATGACCTGACCGGACTCATCGACGCCGCACTGTTCACCAGCGAGATGCCGGTCGCCAAGCCCCATGCCCAGGCGTTCGAGGCGATCCTCGCGCGGCTGGGGACCACGGCAGGCGACTCGGTCTTCGTGGGCGATCGACTCTGGGACGACATCGCCGGCGCCCAGCGCGCGGGCATGCGCACGATCTGGATCCCGCACTCCAGAGTGCCCGAGGAGCAGGTGCCCGATGCGTCGGCGCGTCCGGATGCCGTGGCCCACGAGCCGTGGGACATCCTCGAGATCCTCGAGTCCTGGGCGTAGGCCGTGGAGGCCCTCGGCATGCCCGACACCGGCATGCTCGTCCTGCTGTGCATCGCCGCGCTCGCGGCCGGATGGGTCGATGCCGTGGCGGGCGGGGGAGGCCTGCTGCAGCTGCCGGCGCTCCTCCTCGCGGTGCCCGAGGCGGCGCCCGTGCAGGCGCTCGCGACGAACAAAGCGTCGAGCATCGCCGGGACGACCGCGGCCGCGGTGACCTACACGCGCAGGGCCCGACCGGATGTGCGCACCGCACTGCCGATGGTGGTGACGGCAGTCCTGGGCAGTGCCGCGGGCGCGGCGACCGCGAGTCGGATCCCGGTGGAGGTCTTCCGCCCGCTGATCGTCGTCCTCCTCGTGGCCGCGTGGCTGTGGACGCTGCTCCAGCCGTCCATGGGCCTGCAGGATCGGCTCCGGTGGCAGGGCCGGCGCCGCCACTACGCAGTCGCGGCCGTGGCGGGTGCGGTGATCGGGTTCTACGACGGACTGCTCGGTCCCGGGACGGGATCGTTCCTGCTGCTCGTCCTGGTTGCCGTCCTGGGGTACTCGTTCCTGCGCGCGTCGGCCACGGCCAAGATCGTCAATCTCGGCACGAACGCCGCGGCACTCGTCGTCTTCACCGCGACCGGCTCGGTGCTGTGGGTGCTCGCGGCGGCCATGGCCTGCTGCAATGTCATCGGCGCGGTGATCGGAGCGCGAATGGCGATCCGGCGGGGCAGCGCGTTCGTCCGCGTGGTCTTCCTCGCGGTCGTCGGCGTGCTGATCCTGCGGCTGGCCTGGGACCTCGTGGCCTCGACGTTCGCGTAGCGCGCACGTCGATGCCGACGCGGGCCTAGGCGGTCGGTCCGGCCGGAAAGGCGTAGGCGGTCGGTCCGGCCGGAAAGGCCTGCGCGCTCGCTCCCCACGCCATCGCGCTTGTCGCGCAGTCCGCGGCAGCGCGCGCGGCCCATCGTCGATCGTCGCCCTGTGCGGCACCCGCCGCATCGGCGTACACGGGCACCAGGGCGAGGTCGACGTCGGCCATGAGGCGCCGGGCGCCCCGGGGCCGGGCCACGCTGTCGGGAAGCGCGTACGAGGAATCCCCGGCAGGCTGCTCGCCCCCCGCCTGCTCGAGGAGCGCGGCGGCGCGGGTCCGGCGCTGGCGATGCGCGTCGAGGCCGGCTCGTGCAGCCCTCCGGTCGCTTGCGGCCACCCGGCCTCCAGCGACCTGGTACGCGTAGATCGCGGCATCCTCGCCCGCGACCACGGCGGCCCAGGCCTCCGCCGGGGTCACAGCAGGCCCCGCACCGCGGGCACGTGCGATGCCTCCGACGCGGCGATGAGGGCGAGCAGGCGCGCGGTCTGCTCATCGGTCGCATCCACGCACGACCTGATGCGCTGTTTCACCGCCTGGCGCTCGGCATCGGCGAGGTCCGTCAGTCCGGGTGCCACCGGCTCGCCGTCGCCGGGCTCAACGACGGACGCGGCGACGGCGTCGGGGTCGAGGGCGTCGCGGTGGGCCACGTGCTGTTCTCTCAGTTCGCGCAGCGGGGCCCGGCGGCGCTCATCGGCGTCAGGCAGCGACGCGAGCACGGAGTCGTAAAGGGCGATGAGGCCGACCTCGTCCAGCGCTGCGCGCTGGCGCACGTCGGGCTCGGGGGCGGCGGTCGGGGTCGCGGCCACGTCGGGCGGAGGCTCGCTCGAGCAGGCGGCCAGCACGGATGCGGGGGCGAGCAGGGCGACCAGGCCGAGCCCGCGGCGCCGGGTGATCCGCAGGAGGTGCTCGCGGTCGGGCATGTACCAAGGATGGCACGCCTCGGTACAGTGCTGCCGGGAACGAGCCCATCCCCCGGTTGGGCCCCTGCCAGCAGTGACAATCGCACCTCACAATCGGACCGCAGGATCGGGAGCCATGGACGCTTCAGCAGACGTGATCCGCGAGGGCCTGACCGGCCCGCTCGAGGCCCGCGGGTTCGATGTCGAGGACGTCACCGTCCAGCGCTCCGGCCGTCGCCACGTGGTCCGGGTCATCGTGGATCGCGACGGCGGCATCGATTTGGATGCGGTGGCCGAGGTGAGCCGCATGGTCGGCGACCTGCTCGAGAATGGGCCCCTCGCCGCGGCTGTCCCCGGCCCGTATGTGCTGGAGGTGTCGTCGCCGGGCGTGGATCGGCCGCTCACCGATCCCCGCCACTGGCGGCGTGCGGCGGGGCGCCTCGTTCGCGTCGTCATGGCGGACGGCACCGAGGTCGTGGGGCGCATCGTCACGCCCCCTGAGGATGTCGTGTCGGCCGACGGCGCGACCGTGCGTATGACTGTCGACGGTGAGGTCGTGGAACTCGCGAGGGCATCGATCACCAGGGCCGTGGTGCAGGTCGAGTTCGATCGCAAAGAGGCCGACACCGCTATCGACGACAGTGAAGGGGAGGCGACCTGATGGACATCGACGTCACTGCACTGAAGGCCCTCGTCCGGGAGAAGGATCTCTCGCTGGACCTGGTGGTCGAGAGCATCGAGCAGGCGCTCCTGGTGGCCTACCAGCGCACCGAGGGCGCAGCCGCGGTGTCGCGCGTCACGGTCGACCGCAAGACCGGGCACGTGACCGTGTGGGCGGCCCGAACCGATGACGACGGCGCGATCGTCGAGGAGTACGACGACACCCCCGAGGGATTCGGACGTATCGCGGCCACGACGGCCAAGCAGGTACTGCTCGGCCGGCTGCGCGAGGCCGAGGGTGACGTGACACTGAACGAGTTCACCGGCCGCGAGGGCGACCTGGTGTCCGGTGTCGTCCAGCAGTCGAGCAATCCGCGCATGGTCCGGGTCGACATCGGCAAGATCGAGGCGAACCTGCCACCGGAGGAGCAGGTCCCGGGGGAGTCCTACGTGCACGGCACGCGGCTGAAGTGCGTGGTCACCGGAGTCCGCAAGGGGTTCAAGGGCCCGCAGGTGACCCTGTCGCGCACGCACCCGAACCTCGTGCGACGGCTGTTCGCCCTCGAGGTGCCGGAGATCGCCGACGGCACGGTCGAGATCACCGCGGTCGCCCGCGAAGCGGGGCACCGCACCAAGATCGCCGTGCGGTCGACCGTGCCCGGGGTCAATGCGAAGGGGGCCTGCATCGGTCCGATGGGGCAGCGGGTGCGCCAGGTCATGGCGGAACTCCACGGGGAGAAGATCGACATCGTCGACACCAGCGAAGACCCGGCGGAGATGATCGCTCACGCCCTGTCGCCGGCCCGGGTCACGGCCGTCCAGATCGTCGATCCCACCGCACGGGCAGCACGGGTCCTGGTTCCGGACTACCAGCTCTCCTTGGCCATCGGCCGCGAGGGCCAGAACGCCCGCCTGGCGGCGCGGCTGACCGGCTGGCGCATCGACATCCGGCCTGACACCGCCCCGGCGCCGTCGGGCGGCGGGCCGAATCCGGCGGCGGCGGCGGACGGCGGCACCGCGGTGGACGACCGCGGGTGAGCGGAGGGGTACACTCGGCCCACGTCGTACCGTCCGGCCGCCAGCGCACCTGCGTCGGCTGCCGCCAACGGGACGATGTGTCCGAACTGGTCCGGGTGGTCGCGAACGCCGGACGGGTCATCCCCGACCCGGCCCGCCGACTCCCCGGCCGCGGAGCGCACCTGCACCCTCGAGCGTCGTGCCTGGCACGCGCCGAGCGCTCGGGCGCGTTCCCGCGGGCCCTGCGGGTGCCCGGTCCGCTGGACCTGGCCGACCTGCGAGAGCTCGTGGAGATGGGCATGGCCCCGGCGGCGACCGCCGTCGGGGAGGATGGGCGCTCTGCGCCGCATGAGCCGACCGGGAGTTCGAGGATGAACACCCCATGAGCCCGCGAGCATGAACGTGTATCGCGTGCACTGACGGTCCGGAGCACCCTGCCCGGACCAAGACAGGAGAGTCGTGTCGAAGGTTCGGGTCCATGAACTCGCCAAGGAGTTCGGGGTAAGCAGCAAGGACGTGCTGGCCAAGCTCGCCGAGCTCGGCGAATTCGTCAAGTCCGCCTCATCGACGGTCGAGGCCCCCGTGGCCCGTCGACTCCGGGAGGCCATGCCCCCGCCGCCGGCGGCCGGGGAGGCACCTGCGAAGAAGCCGGCGGCCAAGCCCGCGGCGAAGAAGGCTGCCCCCGCCGCCGAGGCCGAAGCCCCGATGGCCGCTGCTCCGGCCGCTGCCGAGCCTGCTCCGACCCCGCCTGCCGCGCCCCCGCCGGCTGCGCCACCTGCTGCACCCGCCGCCCCGGCTGCCGAGTCCGCGGCGCCGGGCGATGCGGGACCGCGTCCGGCCGGGCCCCGGCCCGCCGGACCCCGCCCGGGCAACAATCCGTTCGGCGCAGGCACCGGCATGGGCCGCCCGACCGGACCCCGCCCCGGCAACAATCCCTTCAGCTCTGGCCCGGGCACCGGCATGGGCCGTCCCGCGCCGTCCGTGCCCGGCGCTCCCCGGCCCAATCCGGGCATGATGCCGCCCCGGCCCGGCCGACCCGCCGGTCCGGGAGGCCCGGGTGGCCCCGGCCGTGGTCCGGGTGGCCCTGGTCGTGGTCCGGGTGGTCCGGGTGGCCCGGGGCGTGGTCCGGGTGGTCCGGGCGCGTACGGCCGCGGACCTGCGCCGGGCCGCGGCGGGCCCGGCGGCCCCGGTGGTCCCGGCGGCCTCGGCGGGCCGGGCGCTCCGCCGCGCGGCGGCTTCGGGGGTCGGCCCGGTGCACCGGGCGGACGCGGCACTACGGCCGGCGCGTTCGGCAAGCCCGGGGGTCGCCCCTCGCGCGGCCGCAAGTCCAAGCGCGCGAAGCGCCAGGAGTTCGACAACATGCAGGCGCCCGTCATGGACGGCGTGCGCATCAAGCGTGGCGGCGGCGAGGTCGTCCGCCTGCCCCGTGGTGCGAGCCTGACGGACTTCGCGGAGAAGATCGACGCCATGCCGGCTGATCTCGTCAAGGTGCTCATCGGCCTGGGCGAGATGGTGACGGCCACCCAGTCGATCGACGACGACACCCTGCTGCTTCTCGGCACGGAGCTGAACTACGACGTCCAGGTGGTCTCGCCGGAGGACGAGGACCGCGAGCTGCTGGAGTCCTTCGACCTGGAGTTCGGCGGCCATGAGGGCGAGGACGAGGACCTTGAGATCCGTCCGCCGGTCGTCACCGTCATGGGTCACGTCGACCACGGCAAGACCAAGTTGCTCGACGCGATCCGGTCGACCAACGTGGTGAGCGGCGAGGCCGGCGGCATCACGCAGCACATCGGCGCGTACCAGGTGGGCACCGTGACCGCCGACGGCACCGAGCGGCGCATCACCTTCATCGACACGCCCGGTCACGAGGCGTTCACCGCCATGCGCGCACGAGGTGCTCAGGTCACCGATATCTCGATCCTCGTCGTCGCTGCCGACGACGGCGTCAAGCCGCAGACGATCGAGGCGCTCAACCACGCCCAGGCAGCGGGGGTGCCCATCGTCGTCGCCGTCAACAAGGTCGACAAGGAGGGTGCCGACCCGGCCAAGGTGCGCGGTCAGCTGACCGAGTACGGGCTCGTGGCGGAGGAGTACGGAGGCGACACGATGTTCGTCGACGTGTCCGCCAAGCAGGGGACCGGACTCGAGGAGCTGCTCGAGGCGGTCCTGCTCACTGCGGATGCCGCCCTCGATCTGCGGGCCAATCCCGATCAGGACGCGCAGGGCGTCGCGATCGAGGCGCACCTCGACCGCGGCCGTGGCCCGGTGGCGACCGTGCTGGTCCAGCGCGGGACGCTGCGCCCCGGCGACTCGATCGTCGCGGGCGACGCCTTCGGCCGCGTTCGCGCGATGCTCGACGACGACGGCAACCCGGTCGAGGAGGCCGGCCCTTCGATGCCGGTGCAGGTGCTGGGCCTCACGTCGGTCCCCGGTGCGGGCGACTCCTTCATGGTCGTTCCCGAGGATCGCGTGGCCCGGCAGATCGCGCAGACGCGCCAGGCGCGCGAGCGCAATGCCCTGCTGGCCCGAAACCGCGTCAAGCGGTCGCTCGAGGACTTCCTGGAGTCCCTCGAGAAGGGCGAGGTCGCCGAGCTCACGCTCATCATCAAGGGCGATGTGTCCGGCTCGGTGGAGGCGCTCGAGGATGCCCTGCTCAAGATCGACGTCGGGGACGAGGTGAACCTGCGCGTCATCCATCGCGGCGTGGGCGCCATCAACAAGAACGACGTCACACTGGCGAGCGCGTCCAAGGCGGTCATCATCGGCTTCAACGTGCGCCCGGAGGGCAAGGTCGCCGAGCTCGCGGCCGAGGAGGGCGTCGACGTCCGCTACTACAGCGTCATCTACCAGGCCATCGAGGAGGTCGAGGCGGCGCTCCGCGGGATGCTCAAGCCCGAGTTCGAGGAGGTTCAGCTCGGCATGGCGGAGGTCCGCGAAGTCTTCAAGTCCAGCAAGTTCGGCACGATCGCCGGCTGCCTCGTCCAGTCCGGGGAGGTGCGCCGCAACGCCAAGGCTCGCCTGGTCCGCGACGGCGCGGTCGTCGCCGATGGCCTGACCATCGCCGGGCTGCGCCGTTTCAAGGACGACGTCACCGACGTGCGCGAGGGCTTCGAGTGCGGCATCAACCTCGGCACCTTCCAGGATCTCAAGGTCGACGACGTGATCGAGACCTACGAGATGCGCGAGAAGCCGCGGAAGGCGTGACATGGCCAGCGAGGCACGCCAGCGAAAGCTGGCCGACCGCATCAAGGTGATCATCGCCGAGTCCCTCGAGCTGCGGATCAAGGACCCGCGGCTGGGATTCGTGACCATCACCGATGTACGGGTCACGCCCGACCTGCGCGAGGCCTCGGTGTTCTACACCGTGCTCGGTGACGAGGTCGCGCAGGCTGACACGGCTGCGGCGCTCGCGTCCGCAACGGGCATCCTGCGCTCCGAGGTGGGGCGCCAGACCGGCATCAAGTTCACCCCGACCCTGGCCTTCGTCCCCGACGCCGTGCCGGAGAACGCGCGGCACCTGGAGGACCTTCTGCGCCAGGCCGCCGAGGCCGACGCCGCCGTCCATGAGCAGGCAGCGCATGCCACGTTCGCGGGCGACGCCGATCCGTACTGGCACGATGCCGAGGAGCAGTCGCAGGGGTGAGTGAATCGGGGCTCCTGGTCCTCGACAAGCCGCCGGGGATCACCTCGCACGGCGTCGTCACGCGGGTCCGGCGGCTCCTGGGCACCCGCCGAGTGGGCCACGCAGGCACCCTGGACCCGATGGCCACCGGCGTGCTGGTCATCGGCATCGGTCGCGGCACGCGCCTGCTGGGGCACCTGACCGCGCACGACAAGGAGTACACGGCCACCATCCGGCTGGGGTCCAGCACGGTGACGGACGATCGCGAGGGGGAGCCGCTCTCCCACGCGGACCCCTCGCGGCTCGCCGCCGTGACCGATGAGCAGATCCGCGCCGAGGTGGCCCGGCTCACCGGCCCGATCTCGCAGGTGCCGACCGCGGTGAGTGCGGTCAAGGTCGACGGCCGCCGCGCCCACGCCCGCGTCCGCGCCGGCGAGGACGTGCAGCTGGCGGCGCGCGAGGTCGTCGTCGAGCGCTTCGACGTGACCGCCATCCGACGGTCGTCCGGGACCATCGATGTCGACGTGCACGTCGCCTGCAGCGCCGGGACCTACGTGCGGGCCCTTGCGCGGGACCTCGGCTCCGGGCTGGGAGTCGGCGGTCACCTCACGCAGCTGCAACGCGTGCGCTCGGGCCCGTGGACGATCGCCGACGCGGTGGCGTGGGATGCGCTGGACGCGGCGGACGATCCGTCGGGGTACGTCATCGACCTCGGCCGCGCGGTGCACCGGGCCTTCCCCGTGATCACGGTCGACGCACCAGCTCGCGACTGGCTGGTCAATGGGCGTCCGCCCGCGCAGGTCATCCATGACGAGGTCGTCGACGTGACCGCCGTCGTCGGACCCGACGAAGACCTCGTCGCGCTCATCGGCCCAGGTGACCGTGGGCCCGCCTACCGTGCGGTGTTCCAGCCGTGAGGAGCGCCTCTAGGGTGGTCGCGTGAGCAGGGGTTCGGTGCTGTGCATCGGCGTGTTCGACGGGGTCCACCGAGGGCACCGCATCCTGCTGTCCGAGGGACGCCGCGTCGCCGATGAGTTGGGCCTGCCCCTCGTGGCCGTGACCTTCGATCCGCATCCGATGGCGGTGGTCGATCCCGGGCGCGTACCGACCTCGCTGGCCAGTCGAGCACTGCGCGTGCGCCTGCTCGAGGAGGCGGGAGCGGACGTCGTCGACGTGCTCGGCTTCGACTCCGCGATCGCGGAACTGACGCCGGAGCAGTTCATCGAATCGGAGCTGGTGGGCAGGCTCGGCGCGCAGGCCGTCGTCGTGGGGGAGGACTTCCGCTTCGGCAAGCGCGCCGCGGGCACCGTCGCCTCCCTGCGCGAGGCCGGGGCGGCATCGGGCTTCGAAGTTCATGCCGTGCCGCTGGCCGGGGAGCGCGACGCGCGCTGGTCGTCCACCTCAATCCGCGCCATGGTCACCGACGGCGACGTTGCTGCGGCGACCCACGCCTTGGGGCGCCGGTATGCGATCGACGGGGTCGTCGTGCACGGCGACCACCGCGGCCGGGAGCTCGGCTACCCGACCGCGAACCTCGCGTGGGACTACCCCGCCACGATCCCCGCCGACGGGGTGTACGCGGGCTGGCTGGTGCATGCCGGGTTCCGCCTCCCGGCCGCGATCTCGGTGGGCACCAACCCCCAGTTCGACGGGGCGGAGCGGCGCGTCGAGTCCTACGTCCTCGGCCGCGACGACCTCGACCTCTACGGGCAGCCCGTCACCGTCGAGTTCGTGGCGAGGCTGCGCGGGCAGGCCACGTTCGCGGATGTCCCGGCCCTGATCGAGCAGATGGGGCAGGACGTGCAGCAGGCGGCTGCCGCGCTGGCGGTGGACCGGCCGTGAGCGCTGGAGCTGCGACATCGGCACTGCCGGCCACCGAACGCTGGTTCATCCGACGGGGCCTGCCGTTCTTCGTCGAGGACTACCGGTCGTCGACCGATATCTGGACGCGCGCGACGCCGTTCCTCGCTGTCACCTTCCTGCTCCAGGTCGGGCTCGCGGCGGTCCAGCTCGACAGCCTGTGGTGGTCCCTGGCGGGCCTCGGCTTCGCGGCGATCGTGTTGGTGGTCTACGGGGCTCGGAACCTGCGGGCGGGACGCTCCTGGTGGGCGCTTCCCACGCGCGTGTCCTGGCCCTACCTGGCCGCCTATGTCGTCGGCCCCGCCCTCGTCGTGATCGTGAGCAACGGGCCGCTCGAGGACAGCCTCGGCTACGTGTTCCAGTCGCTCATCCTCCTGGCCATCGCCTGGGTCGTCACGCGCTATGCCGTCCTGCCGCTCACGTTCTGGGCGGTCCGCTACACGACCCGTGGCGTCTACGACCTGTATCGACTGGCCACGCGTGCCTTGCCGCTCATGCTGCTCTTCATCACGTTCCTGTTCGTCAACACCGAGGTCTGGCAGGTGGCCGGAACCATGTCGGCGCCGCGCCTGTGGCTGGTGATCGCAGTGTTCGCCTTCCTCGGCGTGGCGTTCGTCGTCGGTCGGGTCCCGGGCGAGGTCAGGCTCATCGAGGCCTCGGCGGGGCACGACGAGGTCGTGTCGGCGTGCCAGGGCACGCCGATGGCGGCCCTCGCCCCCGGCCTCCCGGGTCTGGGCGATCCGGTTCCCCTGACTCCCCGACAGCGTCGCAACATCGGCCTGGTGATGACCGTCGCCCAGCTGGTGCAGGTCACCCTGTTCGCCGTCGTGGTGTGGGCGTTCTTCGTCACCTTCGGCGCGATCGCCGTCTCGCTGTCGGTGCAGCAGGCCTGGCTGGCCGGCCTGGAGGATGTCGTCACGTACGTTGCGCTGGGCCCCGACCACGGCATCACCGCGCCGCTCCTGCGGGTGTCCGCCTTCCTCGGCGCCTTCGCCGGCTTCTACGTCACGATCTACACGGCAACGGACGGGGCCTATCGCGAGCACTTCTACGACCGCATCAGGCGTGACCTCGAGACGTCCCTGTACGTGCGACGGGCGTATGTGGCGGCGCGGCGCGCCGAGGGGGCCTGACGCGGATGAGGGGGCGCCGCGCCCGGCTGGTACCCTCAGGGAGCACAGACGGTCGTGGGGCTGGCACAGCGCTGCGATTCGTGACCTCTTGACCGCCCGACGGGCGAGGAACGGAACCACCATGTCACTCGACACTGCCACCAAGCAGCAGATCATCGCCGAGTACGGCACGAAGCCGGGGGACACCGGCAGTCCCGAGGTGCAGATCGCGCTTCTCACGCGCCGCATCTCGGACCTCACCGAGCACCTGAAGGAGCACAAGCACGACCACCACAGCAGGCGTGGCCTGCTGATCCTGGTGGGTCAGCGTCGCCGGCTCCTGCAGTACCTCACCAAGACCGACATCGAGCGTTACCGGGCGATCATCGAGAAGCTCGGCCTGCGTCGCTGACAGCACGCTCACTGATCCACCACAACTGAAGATCGCTCATCCGAACCGGATCCGGGGCGCCGCGACCTGCGCGCCCGTCGTCGGTCCTCGGTAGTGACCTACGGAAGCGCCCTCAGGGCGCCGCCCGTGGGCCTCGATCGAAGACCGCCACCGGTCGCCCGGCGCGTGCGCCCTGTGATGCATTCATGAACAGGAGGCACCCGTGGAGGGTACCCGGATCACATCCGCTGAGGCCGTCATCGATAACGGCAGCTTCGGCACCCGCACCATCCGTTTCGAGACCGGCCGGCTTGCCCGTCAGGCCGCCGGCTCCGTCGCCGTCTACCTCGACGACGACACCATGCTGCTGTCGGCGACGACAGCGGGCAAGCAGCCCAAGGACCAGTTCGACTTCTTCCCGCTCACGGTGGACGTCGAGGAGCGCATGTACTCCGTGGGCCGCATCCCCGGCTCGTTCTTCCGTCGCGAGGGCCGTCCGTCCGAGGACGCGATCCTCACGTGCCGGCTGATCGACCGTCCGCTGCGCCCGACGTTCACCAAGGGTCTGCGCAATGAGGTCCAGGTCGTCATCACGGTCATGGCTCTCAACCCGCGCGACCTCTACGACGTCGTGGCCATCAACGCGGCGTCGGCATCGACCCAGCTGGCGGGCCTTCCGTTCAGCGGGCCGATCGGCGGCGTTCGCGTGGCACTCATCCGCGGCCAGTGGATCGCGTTCCCGACGCACGACCAGCTCGAGGAGGCCGTGTTCGACATGGTCGTCGCCGGACGGATCGCGGGCGACGACGTGGCCATCATGATGGTGGAGGCGGAGGCCACCGACCGCACCATCGAGCTCGTCGCGGGGGGCGCGACCGCGCCGACCGAGGAGGTCGTCGCCCAGGGCCTCGAGGCCGCCAAGCCGTTCATCCGCGCCCTGTGCACCGCGCAGATCGAGCTGGCCGCAGTCGCAGCCCGTCCGACCGAGGACTTCCCGCTGTTCCTGGACTACCAGCCCGATGTCTACGACGCGGTCGAGCGACTGTCGATCGCGGATATCCGCGAGGCGATGCAGATCGTGAGCAAGGCCGAGCGCGAGGCCCGCCTCGACGACATCAAGAAGGTCGTCCAGGCCGAGCTTGCGACGCAGTTCGAGGGTCGCGAGAAGGAGGTCTCCGCGGCGATCCGCTCGGTGACCAAGAAGGTTGTGCGCGATCGCGTCCTGCGCGACAAGGTCCGTATCGACGGTCGCGGCATCACCGACATCCGCACCCTGAACGCCGAGGTCGACGTCCTGCCCCGGGTCCACGGCTCGGCCCTGTTCGAGCGCGGCGAGACGCAGATCCTCGGCGTCACCACGCTGAACATGCTGCGCATGGAGCAGCAGCTGGACACGCTCAACCCGGAGAACCGCAAGCGGTACATGCACAACTACAACTTCCCGCCGTACTCGACGGGCGAGACCGGCCGGGTCGGGTCGCCCAAGCGCCGTGAGATCGGGCACGGAGCGCTCGCCGAGCGCGCGCTCCTTCCCGTCCTCCCGTCGCGCGAGGAGTTCCCGTACGCCATCCGCCAGGTCTCGGAGGCGCTCGGGTCCAACGGCTCGACGTCGATGGGCTCGGTCTGTGCGTCCACCATGTCGCTGCTCAACGCGGGAGTGCCGCTGCGCGCCCCCGTCGCGGGCATCGCCATGGG
The DNA here is from genome assembly GCA_017856385.1 of Actinomycetota bacterium. Classification (GTDB taxonomy): domain Bacteria; phylum Actinomycetota; class Actinomycetes; order S36-B12; family S36-B12; genus UBA10649. The sequence goes on along the minus strand of JAFMFD010000005.1, from coordinate 26,887 downwards.
CCTGATCTCCGGGGAGGTCGACGGTCGCACAGAGTACGTGGCCATCACCGACATCCTCGGCGCGGAGGATGCATTCGGCGACATGGACTTCAAGGTCGCCGGCACCCGGGACTTCGTCACGGCGCTGCAGCTGGACACCAAGCTCGACGGCATCCCGGCCGAGGTCCTGGCCCAGGCGCTCCGTCAGGCGCGGGACGCCCGGATGACCATCCTCGAGGTGATGGGCGAGGCGATCGACGCTCCTGACGAGATGGCGCCGACCGCGCCGCGCGTCATCAGCATCACCGTGCCGGTTGACAAGATCGGCGAGGTGATCGGGCCCAAGGGCAAGATCATCAACCAGATCCAGGAGGACACCGGCGCGGACATCACCATCGAGGACGACGGCACCATCTACATCGGTGCGGCCGACGGTGCATCGGCGGAGGCGGCCCGGTCGGCCATCAATGCGATCGCCAACCCCACGATGCCGGAGGTCGGCGAGCGGTACCTCGGGACGGTGGTCAAGACGACCACCTTCGGGGCGTTCGTCTCCCTGATGCCCGGCAAGGACGGCCTCCTGCACATCACGGAGATCAAGAAGCTCAACGCCGGCAAGCGCGTCGAGAACGTCGACGACGTGCTCCCGGTGGGCACCAAGGTCGAGGTCGAGATCAAGGAGATCGACTCGCGGGGCAAGCTCTCGCTCGCTCCGGTGCTCGCCGATGCCGACGGCGATGCCTAGGGCGCAGACCGTCACGCTGCTGCGGGAGGGTGACGGCGGGCTTGTCCGCCGCACCACCCTCCCCGGCGGCCTGCGGGTCATCACCGAGCAGCTGCCGGGAGTGCGCTCGGCGGCGTTCGGCGTCTGGGTGGGGGTCGGCTCGCGCGACGAGACGCGTGGGCAGATGGGCTCTGCCCACTACCTCGAGCACCTGCTCTTCAAGGGCACTGCGGCGCGTTCGGCGCTGGACATCTCCGCCTCGATCGAGGCGGTGGGCGGCGACCTGAACGCGTTCACCACCAAGGAGTACACCTGCTACTACGCGCGGGTCATCGACCAGGACCTGCCGCTGGCGATCGAGGTCGTGTGCGATGTGGTCACGGGTGCGCTGATCCGCACGGAGGACGTCGAGGCGGAGCGGGGGGTCATCCTCGAGGAGATCGCCATGCACGAGGACGATCCGGGTGATGTCGTCCACGACGTCTTCGCCGCCGCCCTCTACGGCGACTCAGCCATGGGCCGGCCCATCCTTGGCACTGTCGACACCATCTCCGCCATCAGCCGCAGGGCGATCAACGGCTTCTACCGCCGCCGATACCAGCCGTCGTCGATCGTGGTGTCCGCGGCCGGGAACCTTGACCACGACGAAGTCGTGCGCCGGGTCAGGCGCGCCTTCGCGCCCGTGCTCGACCCCCAGGCAGACACCGCTCCACCGCGCGATGCGCGAGGCGGCAGTCACGCCACGGCAGCGACGTCCGTGGTGGAGCGGCCGACGGAGCAGGCGCACCTCGTCCTGGGCGTACCCGGGCTGACACGCACCGATCCGCGGCGCTATGCACTCTCGGTCCTGTCCACCGCGGTCGGCGGCGGCATGAGCAGCCGGCTGTTCCAGGAGGTCCGCGAGAAGCGCGGCCTGGCCTACTCGGTCTACTCGTACGCCCAGGGCTTCTCGGACAGCGGCGTCTTCGGTGTCTATGCCGGATGCCTGCCCAGCAAGCTCGAGACCGTCCTCGACGTGTGCCGCAGCCAGTTGGCCGATGTCGCGGCGCGTGGCCTGACGGAGGAGGAACTGCAGCGCGGACGCGGTCAGGTCCGCGGCTCGACGGTGCTGGGCCATGAGGACCCAGGCGCCCGGATGACCCGGATCGCCAAGAGCGAGCTGCACGGCGATCCGCTGCTGCCCATCAGCGGGATCCTGGAGCGCATCGACGCGGTGACCGGGGCGCAGGTGCGCGATGTCGCCCGTGAACTGCTGGACGCGCCCATGACGCTGGCGGTCATCGGGCCCTTCGACGAGTCGACGCAGTTCGCCGCCGCCGGCTGAAGCGAGCCGTCGGTAGGGTGACGCTGTGGATCATCCGCTGAAAGTCGCCGTCATCGGCGCGCGCGGCCGCATGGGGCAGGCCTGCGTCGAGGCCGTGCGATCGGCCGACGGCATGGAGCTCGTGGCCGCGACGGATCTCGGCGACCCCGTCATGGATGTCGTGGAGGCCGGCGCCGATGTGGCCATCGACTTCACCTCCCCGGATGCGGTGATGCCGACCCTGGAGACCTGCATCCGGTCCGGGGTGCACTGCGTCGTCGGGACGACGGGATTCACCGACGAGCGTCTCGAGCAGGTGCGGGAGTGGTGCCGGCAGTCCCCCACGGTGGGCGTGGTCGTCGCGCCGAACTTCGGGATCGGCGCGGTGCTGATGACGCGCTTCGCCGTCATGGCGGCGCCCTACTTCGAGTCCGTCGAGATCATCGAGCTGCACCACCCGGACAAGGTCGATGCGCCGTCCGGGACGGCGACACACGCCGCAGCGGCCATCGCGGCAGCGCGCGCTGGTCGGCCGCCGGCGCCCGATGCGACGATCCACGAGGTGCCCGGAGCACGCGGCGCGAGGATCGATGGAGTGCCGGTGCACTCCATCCGCTCGCGGGGCCTCGTGGCGCATCAGGAGGTGCTCCTCGGGGGATTGGGGGAGACGCTGTCCATCCGGCACGACTCCCTGGACCGCACCAGCTTCATGCCCGGGGTGCTGCTCGCCGTGCGCACGGTGCCGTCCCGCCCCGGGCTCACGGTCGGACTCGCGGACCTGCTCGACCTGTCGTGACGCATCTGTCGTGAGGTCGCGCGGCGCACCCCCGCGGCGTCAGGCCTTCCTGAGCCAGTTCTCCAGCCGCAGTCGCGCCATATCGAAGGCCTCCGGCCGCGCGGCGAGGTCGGGCGACGTCGTGTAGACGTGCGTCGTCACCTCTGAGCCGTCGTGGAGGACGAGCGTGACGACGGTGCCAGGCACGGGCACGGGTGCGCCGAGCAGCGGAGCACGACCCGCGGTGCAGGCGACCGCCCGGATGGAGGGCCACGGCAGTGACCGGCGGGAGAACGTCCGCTCGATCACGATGCCCTCGTCATGGACGTACGTGCCGACCACCCAGGCCCGAAGCAGGAGGAGTACGGCGGTGGCAGCCACGGCGGCGCCGACCAGCGTGCCGAGGGTGAGCGGTCCGCCGAGCGCGGCGAGCACGGCGGTGGCGCACAGTCCGACGGTGATGAGCGATCCGGCGCAGAGCAGGAGCACGCGCAGCGGGCCCCTCGGTGTCACGCGGACGAGACGCGTCTGGCTGGCCCGACCATCCAGCGGCCGGTTGGGGTCGGGGCGCGGCCACAGGAACCACAGGAGAGGCCGCTGCGGTTCGTTCATGTCGCCCACCCGAGAGCCCGCAGGCCACCCGCCGTCACTGCGGCGACGATCACCACGACGAGGAACGGAGCGCGCAGGATCAGGGCGATGATCGCGGCGGCGAGTCCGGCCGCGCGGGCATCGAGGGCGAGGGACATCCCACTGCCGAAGGTCTGCACGGCGACGAGCGCCGCGAGGAGCGCGACCGGCATGAGGCCGAGCGTGCGCCGGATCCGCTCGTTCTCCAGGACGGATGCGGGCAGCACTGTGCCCAGGAACTTCTCGGCGTAGCAGCCGAGCGACGCGACGAGGATCCCGATCCACATCAGCGGACCCACATCCGCGTGGGCAGGAGCCCTGCAACCAGGGCGACGACGGCGGCCGCGAGCACCGGGACACCGGGCTGCAGGACCGGCGTGAGGACGATCGCCACGCCTGCGGCGGCGAGCGTGATCGCCCACATCTGCCGGTCGACCAGCCGCGGCCACAGCAGGGCGAGCAGGGCCGCGGCCGTCGCGGCGTCCAGTCCGAAGGTGCCGGGATCGCCGATCACGGTGGCCCCGAGCGCGCCGACGAGCGTGCCGAGGTTCCACAGCGCGAACAGCCACAGGCCGGTGACCCAGAAGGCGTACCGTGAGTCCTCCACGGGCTCCGCATGCGCAATCGACATCGCGGTCGTCTCGTCGATTGCGAGCTGGGCGCCGATCAGGCGCCGGCCACCACGCAACTGGAGCCTCGGCCACAGGCTCATCGAGTAGATCCCGTTGCGTGCGCCGAGCAGCAGGGCGGTGAGCACGGCGGCGACCATGCCGCCCCCGGCCCCGAGGATGCCGACGAAGGCGAACTGGGAGGCACCGGTGAACATCAGCAGGGACAGCGTCTGCGTCTGCCACACATCCAGGCCGGTGGCCACGGCGATGGCTCCGTAGGAGATCGCGTAGGCACCGGAGGCCACGGCGATGCTGACGGCCTTCGCGTGGATCTGTCGACGCGTCGGTGGTGGGGCCACGCCCCGACCGTATCGGCCGGTGGACGGGGGTTCTGACCCCGACATGTCCGACCGGAGGTGCCTTCGCAGGGCGATGCGGGCGATCCGAGGGCCGTGCGACGTGCAGGATGTCGACCGTCGGCGAGCGCGGGGGACTCGCCGACCAATGCGCTCTCAGTCGTCGGCGTCGGCGATCGCGGTGATCAGTCGCGCCTCGCGCAGCAGGCCGTCGGAGTCCGGGGTGACGGCAGGGACCTCGAGGTCCCGCAGGGCGGTATCGGGGCCCCATCCGGCGGAGACCCAGAAGGCCCGGCGCACCTGATCGTCAAGCGGGCACCACGTGGACAGCCGGGTCATGCCGGACGTGCGTGCGGTGTCGACGACGGCGGCGACGAGGCGGGAGCCGTGGCCTCGCCTCCACTGCCCCGGATCGACCTCGAGGGCGATCACCTCGCCGGTGACGTCGTCCGCATCGGGGTCGGCGCTCGGTGCGACAGCCGCGTAGCCCACCACATCGTCGCCATCCACGGCGACGAGCACCTGGTGCCGTGACGAGGGCGGATGGATCAGCGAGCGCGCCCACTCGGCTGCGAACTCCTCCGGTCGCAGGCCGTCGAGCACCTCGGCGGGCAGGATGCCGGGCAGGCGCGCACGCCAGGCCAAGGCATTGATCCGCCCGATCTCGTCGACGTCTGACACCAATGCGCGCCGCACTCCCGTGAAGGCCATGCGCCATTGTGGCCCGCGCCGGCCGCGTTACCCACGCCTCTCCCATGGATGGCGTGCCCATGCCCCTGCCGTGGATAGGCTGCGACCCGTGGCGAACGAGGACGAGATCACCTTCCGCAGCGACATCACCGTCGAGCTCGTCCGGGCGAGCGCCTCCGATGCCGATGTGGTGTTCGCGGCTCGGGTGTCGACCGTCGGTGAGCAGTCCCTCGACGATGTGGACGGCGATGCCGAACGCTCGCGGGGGCTGATCAACTACCTGATGCGCGAGCGCCACGGCAGCCCGTTCGAGCACAACTCGATGACGTTCTTCGTCCGAGCTCCCATCTTCGTGTGGCGCGAGCACATGCGGCACCGCATCGCGAGCTACAACGAGGAGTCGGGCCGCTACCGCCAGCTGCTGCCCGTGTTCTACGTCCCGGATCGGGAGCGCGCGATCGTCCAGGTGGGTAAGACGGGGGCCTACGAGTTCCTTCCCGGCGACGACGCCCAGTACGCGCTGATCGACGATCGCATGCGCGCGTCGTGCACCCAGGCCTATGCCGCCTACCGCGAGCTGCTCGACGCTGGCATCGCACGTGAGGTCGCGCGGATGGTGCTGCCGGTGTCGATCTACTCCAGTGCCTACGTGACGCTCAACGCCCGCTCGCTGATGAACTTCCTGTCCCTGCGCCGCAAGGCGGAGGGCTCCCACTTCCCCTCATACCCGCAGCGCGAGATCGAGATGGTGGCGGAGCGGTACGAGGACGAGTGGCGACGCCTGATGCCCCTGACGCACGAGTCCTTCGTCGCGAACGGGCGGGTCGCTCCGTAGCCGCGGGCGCCCGAGGCCCTCCGCTAGCCTGTGACCATGCCCGGTGTCACCAGTCCGTCACAGCCCTTCGGGGTGCTGCTGACGGCGATGGTGACGCCCTTCCTCCCCGACGGATCGCTGGACCTCGAGGGTGCGCAGCGCCTTGCCGCGCACCTGGTGGACGACCTGCGCCACGACGGCCTGGTGGTCAATGGCACCACCGGGGAGTCCGCGACCAAGACCGATGCCGAGGACCTCGCGGTCCTCCGCGCGGTGCTCGAGTCGGTGGGTGATCGCGCGACGATCATCGCGGGCGTGGGCACCAACGACACCCGGCACTCGATCGAGGCCGCTCGTGCCGCCGCCACGGCAGGCGCGCACGGTGTCATGGCCGTGACGCCCTACTACAACCGCCCGCCCCAGGAGGGGCTCGTCCGGCACTTCACGGCCATCGCCGACGCCACCGACCTCCCCCTGATCACGTACGACATCCCCAAGCGCACCGGCACCGCGATCGAGCTGGAGACGCTGCAGCGCATCGCCGAGCACCCGCGCATCGTCGCCAACAAGGATGCGAAGGGCGACCTCGAGTTCGCGCAGTGGGGCATGGCCACGACCGGACTCGCGTGGTACTCCGGCGACGACGTCCTCAACCTTCCGCTGATGGCGCTCGGTGCCGCGGGCATGATCTCTGTCGTCGGCCACATCGTCGGGGACCGCCTTGCGGCGATGGCCGAGTCGCTCGCGTCCGGTGACCTGAGCACGGCGGCCGGCATCAATGCCTCGCTGCTGCCCGTCTACACGGGGATCTTCCGCACGCAGGGCGTCATCCTGACGAAGGCAGCGCTGGAGATGCAGGGTCTGCCCGCGGGACCGGTGCGCCTGCCCCTCGTCGACGCGACGCCCGAGCAGCGGTCGGTGCTGCGCGCGGACCTCGCGCGCGGCGGGGTCCCCGGATTCAGCGCCGCATGAGCCGCGCGCGCCTGCCCGCTCCTCCCGATCTGGCCGAGGGCGCGCTTCGGATCGTCGCCCTCGGCGGGCTGGGCGAGATCGGCCGGAACATGGCGGTCTTCGAGTTCGCTGGGCGGCTGCTCGTCGTCGACTGCGGCGTGCTGTTCCCCGAGGAGGACCAGCCCGGTGTCGACCTGATCCTTCCGGACTTCGGTCCGATCGCCGATCGGCTCGACGAGGTCGAGGCCGTGGTCCTGACGCACGGGCACGAGGACCACATCGGCGCCCTGCCCTACCTCCTGCGGCTCCGCCCTGACATCCCCGTGGTGGGGTCGAAGCTGACCCTGGCCCTCGTCGAGGCGAAGCTGCGCGAGCATCGCATCGCGCCGGACGTGCGGCCGGTCGACGACGGGGCGGTCATCACCCTCGGCCCGTTCGAGGTGGAGTTCCTCGCGGTCAACCACTCCATCCCCGATGCCATGGCCGTGGCCATCCGCACCCCGGCCGGGCTCGTCCTCCACACCGGCGACTTCAAGATGGACCAGGTGCCGCTGGACGGCCGCATCACGGACCTGAACGGCTTCGCCCGGCTCGGCGACGAGGGCGTGGACCTGCTCATGGTCGACAGCACCAATGCGGAGGTCCCGGGCTTCGTCAGCAGTGAGAAGGAGATCGTCCCTGTCCTCGACGCGGTGTTCCTGCGCGCCCAGGGCCGCATCATCGTCGCGTCGTTCGCCTCGCACGTGCACCGCATCCAGCAGGTGATCGACATGGCCGCACTCCACGGGCGCAAGGTCGCCTTCGTGGGTCGCTCGATGGTGCGCAACATGGGCATCGCCCGCGACCTCGGCTACCTGAGGATCCCCGGTGGCATGCTCGTCGCCTCGGACGACCTGGCCGAGCTGCCCGACGATGAGGCGGTGCTGATCTGCACAGGCTCCCAGGGCGAGCCGATGTCGGTGCTCGCGCGCATCGCCGGCCGGAACCATCCGATCACCGTGGGACCGACCGACACCGTCGTCCTGGCGTCGTCGCTGATCCCCGGCAATGAGAATGCGGTGTTCCGGGTCATCAACGGACTCGCACGCCATGGGGCGCATGTCGTGCACAAGGGAAACGCGCTGGTGCACGTCTCCGGCCACGCTGCAGCGGGCGAGCTGCGCTACCTCTACAACATCGTCAAGCCGAGGTCCGTGCTGCCCGTGCACGGCGAGTGGCGGCACATGCGCGCGAATGCCGACGTGGCGCAGAGCGTGGGGATCGATGCTGATCGCGTCATCCTCGCCGAGGACGGCACGGTGCTCGACCTCCAGGACGGCGAGGTGACAGTTGCGGGGTACGTCCCGGTGGGGTTCGTGTACGTCGACGGAGCCGGCGTCGGCGACGTCACCGAGGCGTCGCTGAAGGACCGGCGGGTCCTCGGCGAGGAGGGCTTCATCTCGGTGTTCGTGGCCGTCGACATCGTCGATGGCGCCATCGTCGCCGGTCCGGAGATCCACGCCCGGGGCTTCGGTCCGGACGACACCCTCGCCGGAGCGCTGACCGAGCAGGTGGTCGAGGCTGTCGAGCGGGCCCTGGCGGAGGGGGCCGACGAGGTGCACGACCTGCAGCAGCGCATCCGCCGGGTCGTGGGGTCGTGGGTGCAGTCCCAGCACCGGCGCCGGCCCATGATCGTGCCGGTCGTCGTCGAGGCCTGACCCCTCCGGCGGGGACCATCGCCCGCACGGGGTCCCCGATCCGTCACGCATGTGGTGCGTGTGACTACCGTGACTTGTGGGATTTCGCCGCTAGGCTCGCCGCATGGCTTCCCGCACGTCTTCCCCCGTGTCCGCGCCGCCCAGGGCCGGCAGTCGCCCCCGTCGTTCGACCTCGGGCCGCTCGTCGTCCGGCCGCTCGTCCCGTGGCGCTGCGTCGTCCGGCCGCTCGTCGCGGGGGTCGGCACCGGCCCGTCGCCCAGCCCGCTCCGGCCCCGGGCCGGTGGCCCGCGGCGTGGCAGCGATCGGCCGTGCCCTCCGCGCGACCTGGCTCGCGGTGGCCCACCTGCTCGGCTCCCTCGCCCGGGCCTTCGGGCGCGGGGCCCGCGACCTCGACCCGGCGCACCGCCGCGACGGGGTGGGGCTCGCGCTGATCGTAGGCGCGGTCACCCTGATGGCCGCCACCTGGTTCGGGGTCGACGGCTGGTTCGTCTCCTGGGCGGGCATGGTGATGACCGCGCTCGTCGGGGTGCTCGCCTGGCTGGTCCCGCTTGCCCTGCTCGCCCTGGCCTGGCGCTTCCTGCGCCACCCTGACGAGGCCGCGACCACGGGCCGCCTGGCCATCGGCGCCTCCGCGGTGCTGCTGGGCGGGATCGGCATCTGGCACCTGATCGCCGGAGCGGCCACGCCCAGCGACGGCGCCGCGGCCATGGCGGCCGGCGGTGGGGTCGCCGGCTGGATCCTCACCGCCCCGGTTGTCGCCGCTGTCGGTCCCGTCGTCGCGGGTGTCGCCCTCGGGCTGCTGATGGCCTTCGGGCTCATGGTCCTCACCGCCACGCCCGTGCACGTCGTGCGCGAGCATGTGGCGCGCTCCCTCCGGTGGATCGGTGGTCTCCTGGGGCGCAGGCGTGCGCCTCGGGAGACCACCCCGGAGGGGACGGACTCGGTGGAGGAGCCGGGCCCGGAGGGCGCTGACCGCGACGAGGTGACGTCCTGGGCGGGCGTGCGGATCTCGCGCACCGTGCCCGCCGGCTCGCCCGAGGCCAGTGCGGAGGACATCGATGGTGAACGTGGCGCCGACGAGCCCCGTACGGCGACAGCGCCGGAGCCGGCCATGGACGGCTCCTCGGCGGTGCAGTCGACCGTGATCGTGGTCGACGACCGTCCTGCGGCCGCCCTGATGACGGGCGTGACCCCGGCCGCGGCCCAGGCAGCGAATCAGTCAGCGAATCAGTCAGCGAATCAGGCAGCGTCTCGGGAGGCGGCTCCCGCTGCTCCCGTCGGCGTCCACCCCGCGCGCCACGACACCGTGGTGGTGGCGACGGAGGCTGCTCCTCGACGGAGCACCCCCCGCCGCGCACCGGCCTACCGGCTTCCGTCGCCGGACCTGCTTGGTGCCGGGCCCGCCCACAAGAAGGCCACGCGCTCGAACGACCAGGTCGTGGCCGCATTGACGGAGGTCCTTGAGCAGTTCGGTATCGACGCGGAGGTCACCGGGTTCATGCGTGGCCCGACCGTGACCCGCTACGAGATCGAGCTGGGCCCGAGCGTCAAGGTCGAGCGGGTCACGGCCCTGTCGAAGAACATCGCCTACGCGGTGGCCAGTGCCGACGTCCGCATCCTCAGCCCGATTCCGGGCAAGAAGGCCATCGGCGTGGAGATCCCCAATGCCGACCGTGAGCTCGTGGCCCTGGGCGACGTGCTGCGCAGCAGCGCAGCGACCAAGGATCCCCATCCCATGGCGGTAGCCCTCGGCAAGGACGTCGAGGGCGGCTTCGTCGTTGCCAACCTCGCCCGCATGCCGCACCTGCTGGTCGCGGGCGCGACCGGTGCCGGCAAGTCGAGCAACATCAACAGCCTGATCACGTCGATCCTCCTGCGCGCGACGCCGCAGGAGGTCCGCATGATCCTGGTCGACCCCAAGCGGGTCGAGCTCTCGGCATACGAGGGGGTGCCGCATCTGATCACCCCCATCATCACCAACCCCAAGAAGGCTGCTGATGCGCTCCAGTGGGTGGTCAAGGAGATGGACCGCCGCTACGACGACCTCGCGCACTTCGGATTCCGCCACATCGACGAGTTCAACAAGGCGGTGCGCGCGGGCTCGGTTCGCCCACTGCCGGGCAGTGAGCGCACGATCGAGCCCTATCCGTACCTGCTGGTCATCGTCGACGAGCTCGCGGACCTGATGATGGTGGCGCCACGCGACGTCGAGGACGCCATCGTGCGCATCACGCAGCTCGCGCGCGCCGCCGGCATCCACCTGGTGCTGGCGACCCAGCGACCGAGCGTTGACGTCGTCACCGGCCTGATCAAGGCGAACGTGCCCAGCCGCCTGGCCTTCGCGACGTCGAGCCTCGCGGACAGCCGCGTCATCCTCGACCAGCCCGGCGCCGAGAAGCTCGTCGGCCAGGGCGACGGCCTGTTCCTGCCCATGGGTGCGAGCAAGCCGCTGCGGATCCAGGGCGCATTCGTCTCGGAGTCCGAGATCCACGCCATCGTGGCGCACTGCCGGCAGCAGTCCGAGGCCGAGTACCTCGAGGAGGTGACAGCGGCGCCCGCATCGACGCGGGAGATCGACGGGGAGATCGGCGACGACCTCGACCTGCTCATGCAGGCCATCGAGCTGGTCGTCACCACGCAGTTCGGTTCCACCTCCATGCTCCAGCGCAAGCTGCGGGTCGGGTTCGCGAAGGCCGGCCGCCTCATGGACCTCATGGAGACCCGGGGCGTGGTCGGCCCCAGCGAGGGCAGCAAGGCGCGCGAGGTCCTGGTCACCGCCGAGGACCTCCCGGGAATCCTCGTCACCCTCCGCGGCGGGGGATGAGCCTCATCGACCTTGGCGGATGCCTCTGCGGTCCTGCGCCCGGCGCGTTAGTCTCGGCACCACGCCCGAGAACGGAGCCGCCATGTCGACAGGATCACTGATCCAACAGGCGCGCGAGGCGGCCGGCCTCACGGTCGAGGACGTCGCCCACGCCACGAAGATCCGGGCCTCGATCCTGTCCGCGATGGAGGGTGACGACTTCAGTCACTGCGGGGGAGATGTCTATGCGCGTGGCCAGCTCAAGTCGATCGCCGAGGTGATCGGGATCGACCCCGCGATCGTCGTGGACTCGTACGACTCCGGCCGCTGACCCGGCCTGCCGGACGCGCCTGCCGGACGCGCGACGGCAGCCCGCGCCCGACCTCCGTAGGCTGGTCACGTGCCCGAGGCTCCCCCTGACGTTCCCCGCGTCGCTGTCGTCACTCTCGGGTGCGCCCGGAACGAGGTCGACTCCGAGGAGCTCGCCGCCCGGATCGCCGCGGAGGGATGGGAGCTGGTCAGCGAGCCGGCTGACGCCGACGCCGTGCTCGTCAACACCTGCGGCTTCGTCGATGTCGCGAAGAAGGACTCCATCGACGCGGTCCTCGCCGCATCCGACCTGAAGGACTCGGCCGGAGGACCGGCGGCGGTCGTCGCGGTCGGCTGCCTGGCGGAGCGCTACGGACGCGACCTGGCCGACAGCCTCCCCGAGGCCGATGCCGTCCTCGGATTCGACGACTATCCGCAGATCGTCGAACGGCTCGGCAGCATCCTCGCCGGTGAGCGTCCCATCGCGCACGAGCCACGGGATCGCCGGCACCTGCTGCCCCTGACGCCCGTCGACCGGCCCGCCGCCTCGGTGAGCCTGCCCGGCCATGGGTCGACGGCGGAGGAGGCCCTGCCTTCCGGCTGGAGCCCTCCCGTACTGCGACGCCGACTCGATGACAGTCCCGTGGCACCGGTGAAGCTGGCGTCGGGGTGCGACCGCCGTTGCGCGTTCTGCGCCATCCCGAGCTTCCGCGGCTCCTTCGTGTCGAGGCCGCCCGCCGACGTGCTCGCGGAGTCCGCATGGCTCTCCGCGCAGGGCGTGCGCGAGGTCGTCCTCGTCAGCGAGAACTCGACGTCCTACGGCAAGGACCTCGGCGACGTGCGCCTGCTGGAGTCGCTGCTCCCGCAGTTCGCCGGGCTGCCTCTCCACCGGGTCCGGGTGGCCTACCTCCAACCCGCCGAGGTGCGCCCCGGGCTCCTGGAGGCGATCGCCGAGCAGGCCACGATCGCCTCGTACTACGACCTGTCGTTCCAGCACGCGAGCGCATCGGTGCTGCGGCGGATGCGCCGGTTCGGCGGACGCGCGGAGTTCCTCGACCTCGTCGAGCGCATTCGCGTGCTGGATCCGGCTGCGGGCATCCGCAGCAACGTCATCGTCGGCTTCCCCGGTGAGACGGAGGACGACGTCGAGGAGCTGGTGCGGTTCCTGGAGGAGGCGCGCCTGGATGCGGTCGGCGTCTTCGGCTACAGCGACGAGGACGGGACGGAGGCTGCCGGCCTCGAGGAGCATGTGCCGCAGGACGTCGTCGATGCGCGGGTCCGGCGGATCACGTCCCTGGTCGAGGACCTGATGGCCCAGCGGGCGGAGGACCGGATCGGCGAGGTCGTCGAGGTGCTCGTGGAGAGCCTCGAGCAGGACGAGTCCGGGAGGGTGCTGGCCGTCGGCCGCGCGGCGCACCAGGGCCCGGACGACGGGTCCACATCGCTGCGGCCGGGCGTGGAGTCCGGCGGCGGGTGGACGGCGCTGCCCGCGGTGGGGGAGCTGGTGCACGCGGTCGTCGTCGAGGTCGACGGTGTCGACCTGATCGCCGAGCCTGCCAGCGCCGGACCACGGTGATGAGGCCCCCGCAGCCGGATCCCGCGGGTGAGCCGGTGACCTCCGGGCGGGTCCTGAACCTGCCGAACGCGCTGACCATGCTGCGCGTGCTCTGCGTGCCCCTCGTGGCCTATCTGCTGTGGCGCGACGCGGGCACGGACGGCCCTGCGCGCGACGCTGCGGCGGTGGTCTTCCTGGCCGCGGCGCTGACCGACCTCGCCGACGGCGCACTGGCCCGCCGCTCGGGCCAGGTGACGACGTTCGGGAAGGTGGCCGACCCCATCGCCGACAAGGCGCTCACGGGAGTCGCGCTGATCAGCCTGTCGCTGCTCGGTGACCTGCCGTGGTGGGTGACGATCGTGATCCTCGTCCGTGAGGTCGGCGTCACGCTGCTGCGCTTCTGGGTGATCGAGCATGGCGTCATCCCCGCCAGTCGCGGTGGGAAGGCCAAGACGGTGGCCCAGATCGTCGCGATCGCGATGTACCTCGCCGCCGTCGACCTGCCGTGGTGGGACGCGGCCAGGGCCGTGGCGATGGGGGTGGCCGTCGTGCTGACCGTCGTCACCGGCGTCGACTACTGCGTTCGCGCCGTGCGGATGCGCCGCAGGTCGCTTGAGTCAGCACGGTCGGCCGCCCGGGGAGAGTCTTCGTGACGCACGCCGCGCAGGTCGTCGTGGCGCTGCGCGCGCGAGGGTGGCGGGTCGGCACCGCCGAGTCGCTGACGGCAGGCCTGGTCGCCTCGGGCATCGCCGACGTCCCGGGCTGCTCGGATGTGCTCCGCGGGGGAGTGGTCGCCTACGCCGTGGACGTGAAGGCCGCGGTGCTCGGTATCCCGGACGAGGTGCTGGACGCGGGCGTCGTCAGCCGCGAGGTCGCCGAGGCGATGGCCCAGGCGGCCAGGCGGGTGCTCTCCGCCGACGTGGGCATCGCCACGACGGGGGTGGCCGGTCCGGATCCCCATGCCGGCGAGCCGGTGGGATCGGTGTGGATCGCGGTGGCCGGGCCGGAGGCCGTGCTTTCCCGGCACCTGCGGTTCGACGGCGACCGGGCGGAGGTGCGCAGGGCGACGGTGTCGGCCTGCTGGGAGCTGGTGGTAGCGGTGTGCGGGGAGGACCTGCAGGTCAGGCCGGAGTAAGGGTCCGATCGGTTGACTCCGCCTGGGCCACCTGGGTGCTCACCGACGCGAGGACGTCGGACAGCGACACCTCGAGGGCATCGCAGATGGCGGCGAGCAACTCGCTCGACGCCTCCTTCTGGCCGCGCTCGACCTCGGACAGGTAGCCAAGGGAGACCGCCGCGGCCCCGGAGACGTCGCGCAGGGTGCGGCCCTGGTCCTGCCGACGGCGTCGGAGCTCGTCGCCGATGACCTGCCGTAGGACGATCATGGCTGCTCCCTCCGTGCCTCGGGTTCAACGGTGGCCTGCGCCGAGGGTACCTCGGCGCGGTGCGTGGCGCGCGATGGTGGGACCACCTGTGGACATCCGGGACAACACCGCGGTCGCCCGGGAGATTCCCGGGTGGATGGGGCAGACTGCGGTGGTGCGGCTGACGGACTTCTGGGAGCGCATGGAGGCGGTGCTCGGTCCCGACTACGCGCACTCGTGGGCCCGCGATGTGGTCCTGTCCGACCTCGGCTGCACCGTCGAGGACGCGATCGCGCGCGGTGTCGAGACCAAGGAGGTGTGGCGCGCGGTGTGCGCGAGCACCGAGGTCCCGGGGACCCTCCGGTGACGCCACGCCCGGACCGGCTCCGCTACCTGACTGTCGTGACCTATGGGCGCACCGGCAGTACAGCGCTCCAGGCCGCGCTCAACGCCCTGCCCGGGGTGCTCGTGCGAGGGGAGAACTACGGTGCGCTGCGCGGGCTGCACGACTACGTGCAGGCGCTGGCGGAGACCGCCGACCGGCATCACGCCTCCGGCCCGGCGCACCCGTGGTTCGGCTCACGTGGCCTGCGGCTCGACGATGTTCTTGCGGGCCTTCGCGAGCAGGTGTGCGCGACGCTGCTGAGGCCGCGACGCGACACGCGCTGGACGGGCTTCAAGGAGGTCCGGTACGAGCCCGGCCACTTCGCCGATGCCGACGAGCTGCTGGACTACCTGCTGTTCCTCGATGCGCTGCTGCCCGGCATCGCATACGTGGTCAACGTCCGGTCGGCCGAGCGGGTCGCCACGAGCGGATGGTGGCCGGACCATCACGACCCGCTCCCGGTGCTGCGAGAGACGAGGGCGCGACTGGAGGGCGTCAGCGCCGAGCTCGCCGAACTGCTCGGCCCCGGGCGGGTCCTCCTGCTCGACCACGATGTGTGGTCCGCCGACCCGCAGGTGCTCGTCGACGGGTTCCACTGCCTCGGCCTGCCTCGTGACGACGACGCGGTGCGCCGTGCGTGGGCCACGCGCCTGGAGCACGGCCCCCGTGACGACGTCGGACCGGGCGCGTGAGCGTCGACGCCACGCTGGTCGCTCCGACGGTGCGCGCAGTGCAGGCGCGGACGGTCGCGGTGCTCTCTGGCGCCTCGGTGCTCGCGGGTGTCGCGGTGGCCGGGTCCGTCGCGGCCGGGGCGCTCATCGCCGCATCGGTGTCCGGGTCCGAGGCGGCAGCAGGCCTGGCCCAGACCATGGGCGTGCTGGGCGCTGCGGTGCTCGCGCTCCCGCTGGCCCGGATCGCCCTTGGCCGGGGTCGCCGTGCGGCGCTCGCGACCGGGTACGGCATCGGCGCGTGCGGTGCCGTGGTGGTGGTCATCGGCGCGGTCCTGAGGAGCCTGCCGGTGGTGCTGGTCGGGACCTTCCTGGTGGGGGTCGCGTCGGCCTCGACCTACCAGGCCCGCTACGCCGCCACCGACCTCGCCGCACCGGACCGTCGTGCGGTCGCTCTCTCGTGGGTGGTGTGGGCGGGGACGGTCGGTGCGGTGCTGGGCCCCAACCTGCTGAGCGTCGCCGGTCTGCTCGGCCTGCGCCTGGGGCTGCCGCAGCTGGCCGGTCCCTACGTTCTCGCGGGGGCGTGCCTGGGCCTGGCGTCGCTGGCCCTGTGGGCCCTGCTGCGCCCGGACCCGTACCGCCTCTCACTGCGCCTGCGCGCGGACGCGGGCGAGCAGGTGCACCGACCGAGACTGCGCGACGGCATCACCCACCTGCGCGGGCGTCCGCGTGCTGTGCTCGGCATCGCAGCGATCGCGGTCGGCCACGTCGTGATGGTGATGGTCATGGTCATGACGCCGGTGCACATGGCCCACGTCGACGTCACCCTCCAGCTGATCGGGCTGGTCATCAGCGTCCACGTCGCCGGGATGTACGCCCTCTCGCCCGTGGTCGGCTGGGCCGTCGACCGGCTAGGCAGGGTGCAGGTCATCGCGGGAGGAGTGGCGATCCTCGCATGCGCCTGCGCGGTGGCGGGTCTGGCGCCGGCGGACGACGTCCTGGTGCTCGGCATCGGGCTGTTCCTGCTCGGCCTGGGCTGGTCGTGCACCCTGATCGCGGGCTCGACGCTCGTGACCGACGAGGTGGACGCCACGGAGCGGCCGGCAGTCCAGGGACTCTCGGACCTCGTCATGAACGCCGCCGGTGCGCTCGGCGGCGCGGCGGCCGGCGTGATCGTGCTCGTCTCCTCCTACGGGTGGCTGTGCGCCGCGGCGCTGGTGCCGCTGGCCGGTCTCGTCGTGGCCCTGGCGTCCCCGGCGTGTCGCACGCATTCGAACATGCGTTCGATGTAGGTTCACCGGTGTCGCCCTGATCGGTCGGGGATCCACCGCCCGGCGCGAGCAGGAGGCGATGTCAGCCCCGTGGCCTAGCGTCCACGTGTCCGACCATCCATCAGGTGAGGAGAACCCATGGCCACCGCAGCCCAGGACCGCGAGAAGGCACTCGACGCCGCCCTCGCCCAGATCGAGCGCCAGTTCGGCAAGGGCTCGGTCATGCGCCTCGGGGAGGAGGGACGCGCGCCCATCGACGTGATCCCGACCGGCTCGATCGCGCTCGACATCGCCCTCGGTATCGGTGGCCTGCCGCGTGGCCGCATCGTGGAGATCTACGGTCCGGAGTCCTCCGGCAAGACCACGGTCGCGCTGCACGCGATCGCCAACGTGCAGGCGAATGGCGGCCTGGCGGCGTTCATCGACGCGGAGCACGCCCTGGACCCGGAGTACGCGCAGCGGCTCGGGGTCGATCTCGACAACCTCTACGTGTCCCAGCCGGACACGGGCGAGCAGGCGCTGGAGATCGCCGACACGCTCGTGCGGTCGGGCGCCATCGACCTCATCGTCATCGACTCCGTGGCGGCGCTCGTGCCCCGCGCGGAGATCGAGGGCGAGATGGGCGACTCGCACGTCGGCCTGCAGGCCCGCCTGATGAGCCAGGCCCTGCGCAAGATGGCCGGCGCCCTGAGCAACACCAGCACGACCGCGATCTTCATCAACCAGTTGCGCGAGAAGATCGGCGTGATGTTCGGCTCGCCCGAGACCACCACCGGCGGCAAGGCGCTGAAGTTCTACGCCTCCGTGCGCCTGGACGTCCGTCGCATCGAGACCCTCAAGGGCGGCACCGAGGCGGTCGGCAACCGCACGCGCGTCAAGGTCGTCAAGAACAAGGTCGCACCGCCGTTCAAGCAGGCCGAGTTCGACATCCTCTACGGCGAGGGCATCTCACGTGAGGGCTCGCTGATCGACATCGGCGTCGACACCGGCCTGGTCCGCAAGTCCGGCGCGTGGTTCACCTACGAGGGTGACCAGCTCGGGCAGGGCAAGGAGAACGCCCGTACCTTCCTGAAGGACAACCCGGACCTCGCCAATGAGCTCGAGAAGCGGATCAAGGAGTCCCTCGGCATCGGTGCCCGGGTGGATGCACCAGCGGAACCGACACCCGCCGCCGAGGCTGAGCCGATCGACTAGCACGTGCGCGAGGTTCAGCCGCGGGCAGCAGGGACCGACGAGGCCGATCCGGAGCAGGTGGCCCGACTGATCCTGCTCCGGCGGCTGACCTCGGCACCGCGAACGCGCGCCCAGCTGCGTGACGACTTGCGGGCGCGGGCCGTGCCAGACGAGGTGGCCGAGCGGGTCCTCGACCGGTTTGTCGAGGTCGGTCTGATCGACGACGAGCAGTTCGCTCGCATGTGGGTCGAGTCCCGGCACCGGTCACGCGGCAGTTCGCGCTCACTTCTGCGCCGTGAGCTTCAGAGCAAGGGCGTCGACGCAGCGCTGGCGCAGCAAGCAGTCGAGCAGGTCGACCCGCAGGACGAGCGCGAGCGGGCGAGGGAGCTTGTCAGAACGCGCGCACCCACGGTCGCGCGCCTGGAGCCGCAGGTACGTGCCCGGCGCCTGGTCGGGATGCTCCAAAGGCGCGGCTACTCGGCGGGGCTCGCGTACGCGGTGGTGCGGGAGGTTCTGGCGGACGAGGAGCTCGAGGGCCTCGAGGCTCCAGTCGACTAGGCGGAGGCCCGCGGCGCGGCAGCGCCCAGGGAGCTGCCCGCAAGCAGCGGCATGACGATCGCGTCCACGATGTGGGCGAGTTCGTCGGTGCGCTGGCACGCGCCGGTCATGACGAGCGCATGCATGATCAGCGCGGCGGGCAGCTGCAGGACGTACGGATCGACAGGTCCCGGCGGGATCTCCCCCCGGGCCATGGCCTGCTGGACCATCGAGACGAGTTCGACCTGCTTCGGCAGGCCGAACCTGTTCTGGAACTCCGCGACGAGCGAGGGGTCGTGCGCCCCCTCGGAGATCAGCTCCCGGAGCACGATCCCGAGGTCTCCGGTTAGCTCGCCCGCGAGGGTGGTCATCGAGTCCAGCAGGTCGTCCCGCAGGCTGCCGGACGAGGCCTCGGGCGTGGGCAGGTTCTCCTGCATCGTGCTGATGAACACGTCCAGGGCCAGTTCCCGGACGTTCGCCCATCGGCGGTACAGCGCGGACTTGCCGGTGCCGGCACGTCGTGCGATGCGGTCCATGGAGGCCCCGCGCAGGCCGAACTCGGCGATCTCCTCGAGGGCGGCCGCGACAACGGCCTCGCGGAGCGCCACGCCTCGGCGGCGGTGGGCTGCAGTGGACATGGCGGGCAGGCTAGCAGAGTTAGGGAACTCGGGCGTCCCCTGATTTGACAGGTAGGGGACTGTGGCGTTCGCTATTGCCCAGCACCTCCCTATCGACCCCCTTTCGACCCCCGTGAAGAGGCTCGCATGCCCGTCCTGTCCGCCTGGGCCGTCCGCCGTCCCGTCATCGCCCTGATCGCCTGGCTGATCGCGCTCGTTGCGCTGCTGGGCCTGGGCACCCAGCTCGGCGGCCAGCTCAACGACTCGTTCGAGCTGCCCGACACGGAGTCCAAGGTCGCCACCGACCTGCTCATCTCCAGCGGCACCGACACCAGTCGCGTGGACGGCGGAGCGACCGTTGTCTGGTCGCCCGAGATCGGCGCTGCCCTCGACCCGGCCGTGGCCGCGCAGGTCGTGCCGGTGCTCGAGGAGATTTCCGCCCTGGACTCGGTCACCTGCGTGACCAACCCGTTCGACGCCCGTGGCGGCTCCCTCGGCTCCGGCTGCGTGGCACCGTCGATCGACATGGGCGCGATGATGTCGCTCACGCCCGAGGAGCAGCAGGTCCTCGCGTCGCAGTTCTCCACCGTCAGCCCAGACGGCCGGGTCGCATTCGCGACGGTGAGCTTCGTCACCGGTCCGGACGGCGAGCTCGAGGTCGGTGCCGAGGACGCCAAGGCGCTGATCGCTGCCGTGAAGGGCCTGAATGTCGACGGGCTGCGTGCTGGCGCGCAGGGCTCGGTTCTCGAGTTCGCCGGGCAGGAGCCGCCGAGCAGCGAGGCGATCGGACTGCTCGTCGCGATCATCATCCTGCTGGTGGCCTTCGGCTCGGTCGTGGCTGCCGGCATGCCCATCGTGGTCGCGCTCGTGGGCCTGACGATGGGGCAGATGGGCGTGCTGCTCGTCGCCAACGTCCTCGACGTCGCCACGTTCGCCCCGACCCTTGCGGCCATGATCGGCCTGGGCGTGGGCATCGACTACGCCCTGTTCGTGATGAACCGCTACCGCCAGGCGCTGCTGCACGGCCACGAGCCGAAGCGCGCAGCCATGGAGGCCGTAGAGACGGCCGGCCGCGCGGTGCTCTTCGCCGGCAGCACCGTGATCATCGCGCTGCTGGGCCTCTTCGTCCTGGGCATCAACTTCTTCAATGGGCTTGCCGTGGGCGCATCCGTCACAGTGCTGGCGGTCATGCTGTCGGCGCTGTGGATGCTGCCGGCGCTGCTCAGCCTTCTCGGCACCAAGGCGCTCGCGCTCCGGCTGCCGTGGGGCAAGCGACCCGGCTCGATGAAGGACCACCCCGAGGGCAGGGCGTGGGCGCGCTACGGGCGCCTCCTGCAGCGGCGCCCGATCATCCCGACGCTTCTAGCCCTGGCCGTCGTGGTGGTCCTCGCCATCCCGCTGTTCGGACTGCGGCAGGGCTTCGCCGACGACTCGGGCAAGCCGGAGGGCTCGACCGCCCGCATCGCGTACGACCTGCGCGCCGAGGGCTTCGGCCCGGGCGTCAACGGCCCGTTCCTCGTCGTCGCCGACCTGTCGGGGGCGACGTCGCCCGATGCCTTCGGCCAGGTGATCGCCGGACTCGCCGCTACGGAGGGCGTGGCGGGCACGTCGCCGAGCCTGGAGTCCCTGCCCGTGCTCGCGAAGCTGTCGGCGGCCAGCCAGCAGGGCGACGGCGCACCCCCGACGGTCCAGGCGATTGCGGTGTACCCCGACTCCGCGCCGCAGGACGAGGCGACGACGGCGCTGCTCGAGCGCCTGCGCACCGAGACCAACCCTGCCCTGCTCGAGCAGACCGGCGTGGCGCTCTACGTCGGCGGCACCCAGGCGATCACGAGCGATTTCACGACGGTGCTCGGCGACGCCCTGCCGATCTTCCTGTCCATCGTCATCGGACTGGGCTTCCTCGCGCTCGTGCTGCTGTTCCGCTCCATCGTCGTGCCGCTGACGGCGGCAGTCACGAGCCTGCTGTCGTTCGCCGCAGCAATGGGGATCACCGTTGCCGTGTTCCAGTGGGGCTGGATGGCGCAGTTCCTTGGGGTCACCAGCACCGGGCCGATCTTCCCGTTCCTGCCGATCATGGTCTTCGCGATCCTGTTCGGCCTGTCTATGGACTACCAGGTGTTCCTGGTGTCGCGGATGCAGGAGGAGTGGGTGCGCTCGGGCGACAATCTCGCTTCCGTGCGCCGAGGACTGGCTGGCTCGGGCCGCGTGGTGGTCATCGCTGCCGCGATCATGTCGAGCGTGTTCCTTGCCTTCGTCCCGAGCACCAACGCCACGATCAAGCTGTTCGGGCTCGCCCTGGCGTCGGCGGTCATCATCGACGCCTTCATCGTGCGACTGGTCCTCGTGCCGTCGCTCATGTCGATGCTGGGCCGGGTCAACTGGTGGCTGCCGGGGTGGCTGGATCGCATCCTGCCGACGGTGCGCATCGAGCCCGGTGAGGACGAGGTCACGGACGACGAGCCGCAGGCCGAGACGGTGGGAGCGCGCTGAGCCACCGCTAGTCTGCTCGAGTGACGCAGGCACCGCACGCATCCGTCGAGTCGCCCCTGAAGCCCCGCCACAGCGGCTGGGTGCTGTTCGCGCTCGTGGGTGGCGCGATCGTGGCGAATATCAACCTCAGCATCGCCAATGTCGCACTCCCGACCATCGGCGCGGACCTCGATGCCGATCAGGACCAACTGACCCTGATCGGCGACGCGTTCGCCCTCGGTCTCGCCGCGACCGTGCTGTACCTCGGTGCCATCGGCGACCGCTATGGACGCAAGCTGCTCTTCGTGCTCGGGGCGCTGATGTCGGTGCCCACGGCGTTCCTCGCCGCCTATGCACCCAACGCCGAGGTGCTCGCCGTGGCGCGGCTGCTGGGGGGCGTCGCGGCGGCCCTACTGTTCCCCACGACGCTGTCCCTCATCGCCGCGCTCTACTCGGGCGCTCCTCGGGTGCGTGCGCTTGCCCTCTGGTCCGGCCTCGGCGTGGGCTTCGCCGCGCTCGGCCCCGTGGTGGGCGGCTGGATGCTGGAGAACTTCTGGTGGGGTTCGGTCTTCCTGATCACCGTGCCGCTCGTGCTCGTGGTGCTCTTCGTCGGACTCGTCGTGCTGCCCTGGCACGCGCAGGAGGAGCGGTTCAGGGTCGACCACCTCGGGGGCGTCCTGTCGGTCGTCGGCGTGGGGGGCCTCGTGGTCGCCATCGAGACGGCCGACCACGGCGCGAGCCCTGCGTGGATCGCCACGGTGCTCGTAGCGCTGGGCGCCCTGGGTGCCTTCTTCTGGTGGCAGCGGAGGGCACCGCGACCCCTCGTGGACCTGGCACTGGCCAGGCACCGGACCTTCTGGGTGGCCTTCGTCGCGGGCGCGATCACCTTTGGCTCGCTGATCGGTGCGATGTTCATCGGACAGCAGTTCACCCAGAACGTGCTGGGCTACAGCACGCTCAGCGCAGCCCTGGTCGTGATCCCCTCCGCGGTGTTCAGTGCCCTGGGCGGTCAGGCCGCGGGGATGGTCATCGCGCGCGCGGGCGGTCGCGTGAGCCTGCTGATCGGACTCGCCTGTGTCGCCCTCGCCTTCCTGCTGATGCTCGTCACCTGGCGGGATGGCGCCCCGGTGGGTTGGGTACTCCTGGCGTACGGCCTGGTGGGTGCGGGTGTGGGCCTCGCGGCGACCCCGACCTCGCGAGCGCTCATGGGCTCGGTGCCCCCGGCGCGGGCGGGCATGGGATCGGGGTTCCTGGACCTCACGCGCGACTTCGGCGGAGCCGTGATCCAAGCCCTCATGGGGGCTCTGCTCGCCGGGGCTTATGCCTCTCGCATCACTGCGGACCTCTCGGCGCTCCCTGCGGACGAGGCGTCGCAGGTGAGCGAGTCGACCGCCGAGGCGATGACCAGCTCGTTCACGAGCGCCGCGCAGGTGGCTGAGCAGTACCCGTCGGATGTCGCCTCGCGCATCGTGGATGCGGCGTCCGTGGCGTTCACTGCTGGGAAGTCCTGGGCCATGGCCGTGGGCCTCGTGCTCGTCCTTGCGGGCCTGGTCCTCGTCTGGGTCATGTTCCCGCGTCGGCAGGCCGAGAACGACTACTACGACAAGGTCCTGCAGCAGGCGGGCGACACCTCGGCAACAAAGGCGTGAATCATCGGCTGCAGAGCGCCACCGGGTCTACTCTGCGCCCATGACCCGTTCACGCCTTGCCGTTGTCGCCCTGGCCCTGCCGCTCTTGCTCGCCGCCTGCGGGGGTGGCGGCAGTGATGCGAAGGCCGAGATCATCGAGCAGCTGCGCCAGGAGGCCGCCGACTCTGGGGCACCCCCCGAGATGGTCGACTGCGTGATCAGCGCCATGGAGTCGCTCAGCGAGGAGGAGCTCACGGCCGTCGCCGAGGACACCGCGTCGCCGGAGACCGAGGAGGCCGTCATGAACGCGATGATGGAGTGCGGCGCGCTCGAGGAGTGAGCCCCCGGTCGGTGCCCGGGGTGCTTCAGTGGTGACGGACGACCTGCCGATCCGGACCGCCCGGCTCGATCTGCACATGGTGCGGCCACAGGACTATGAGCTGCTGGCCGAGAACCCGGCGGATCCGCACCTGTGGGCGGTTCGAGGATTCACGAACCCGCATCGTCATCTGGTCGACGATCCAGGCCCGCTGCCGCACCGGATCCCACGGGTCGTGGCCCAGCCCGAGATTGCTCCCTATCTGTTGCGCATGGCGGTGCTGCGCGACGAGGGCGTCATCATCGGCAGCGCCGGCTTCCACGACGCGCCTGATGCCGACGGAATGGTCGAGATCGGACTGGAGGTGGTCCCCGCCCACCGGGGCCATGGCCTGGCGCGGGAGATGCTGCACGGCATGTGGAGTTGGGTCATCGACCAGCCCGGCGTCGTCACCCTGCGCTACACGGTCAGCCCGGGCAATGGGCCCTCCCAGCACCTGGTCCGCTCGCTCGGCTTCGCCCACATCGGCGTCCAGCAGGATGATGAGGACGGTCCGGAGGACGTCTTCGAGCTACCCGCTCGCGAGTACCGGCGCAGATTCGTCGACACCTAGACTCGGCGCGTGACTCCAACGGCAGCCCGCACCTACGAGGTGCGCACCTACGGCTGCCAGATGAACGTGCATGACTCCGAGCGGCTCGCGGGCCTGCTCGAGTCGGCCGGCTACGTCCGTGCCGCGGATGGCGAGGGAGCGGACGTGGTCGTGTTCAACACGTGCGCCGTGCGGGAGAACGCGGACAACCGGCTCTACGGGAACCTCAGCCACCTGGTGCCGGTGAAGCAGTCGCGCCCGGGCATGCAGATCGCCGTGGGTGGCTGCCTCGCCCAGAAGGACCAGGCCACGATCCTGGAGCGCGCGCCGTGGGTCGATGTGGTGTTCGGGACCCACAACATCGGCTCGCTGCCGGTCCTGCTCGAGCGGGCGCGCATCGAGCAGGAGGCGCAGGTCGAGATCCTCGAGGCCCTCGAGGTGTTCCCCTCCACGCTGCCGACGCGCCGCGACAGCGCCTACGCTGCATGGGTCTCGATCAGCGTGGGGTGCAACAACACCTGCACGTTCTGCATCGTGCCGGCGCTGCGCGGCCGCGAGAAGGATCGCCGACCGGGCGAGATCCTCGCCGAGATCGAGACCCTCGTGGCCGAGGGAGTCCTCGAGGTCACCCTGCTCGGGCAGAACGTCAACGCGTACGGGTCGGAGTTCGGCGATCGTGCTGCCTTCGCCAAGCTTCTGCGTGCGTGCGGGCGGATCGACGGACTCGAGCGGGTGAGGTTCACCAGTCCCCACCCGCGCGACTTCACCGATGACGTGATCGCGGCCATGGCCGAGACACCCAACGTCATGCCACAGCTGCACATGCCGCTCCAGTCAGGCTCGGATGCCGTGCTGCAGCGCATGCGTCGCTCCTACCGCGCCGACCGCTACCTCGGGATCATCGACCGAGTGCGCGAGGCGATGCCCGAAGCCGCGATCACGACCGACATCATCGTCGGCTTCCCCGGTGAGACCGAGCAGGACTTCCGCGCGACGCTCGAGGTAGTCCGGCAGGCACGGTTCGCAAGTGCCTTCACGTTCCAGTACTCCCAACGGCCCGGCACGCCCGCCGCGACAATGCCCGACCAGGTGCCGAAGGAGGTCGTTCAAGAGCGGTACGACCGCCTCATCGACGTCGTCAACGACATCGCATGGCAGGAGAACAGGCGCCAGGAGGGCCGTGAGGTCGAGGTGCTGATCGCCGAGGGCGAGGGTCGCAAGGACGAGCGCACCGAGCGGCTCTCCGGCAGGGCCCGCGACAACCGCCTCGTGCACGTTGCGGCGTGCGATGCCCGGCCCGGGGACGTGGTGACGGCTGAGGTGACCTATGCGGCCCCGCACCACCTCGTGGCCGATCGTGTCGTGAGTCTCAGGAACACCAGGGCCGGCGATGCCGGAGTGGTACCTCCGGCCGCAGGCGTAAGTCTGGGCATGCCGACCCTCCGTGGCTGAGCCGTGGACGTCCTCGCCATCGTGGGCCCGACGGCGTCGGGCAAGTCTGCCGTCGCCGTGGAGGTCGCGCGCCTGCTGGGCCGCGCGGAGATCGTTGGCACCGACTCCATGCAGGTGTACCGGGGCATGGACATCGGTACTGCGACCCCGACGATGGCCGAGCGGGGAGGCGTCCCGCACCAGATGCTCGACGTGTGGCCCATGGATCACGCCGTCAGCGTCGCGGAGTTCCAGACCCGGGCGCGAGCCGCGATCGACGACGTGCGCGCCCGGGGTGCGCTGCCGATCGTGGTCGGTGGCAGTGGCCTGTACGTGTCCGCTGTGCTCGATGACCTGGCGTTCCCCGGTACGGATGCCGCCGTGCGGGCCCGATATGAGGAGGAGCTCGCCGAGGTCGGACCCGAGGCGCTGCACGCACGGCTCGCGGCCGTCGATCCCGATGCTGCGTCGTCGATCCTGCCCACCAACGGCCGACGCATCGTCCGCGCACTGGAGGTGATCGAGCTGACCGGTGGGCCGTTCGTCGCGCGTCTGCCGGAGCCTGTCGAGGTGTACCCGACCGTGCGGGTGGGACTGGACATCGACCGTGCTGCCCTCGACGCGCGGATAGCCGAGCGTGTGAACGTGATGTGGGAGCGCGGCTTCGTCGAGGAGGTCCGGGCACTGCGGGCCGACGGGCTCGCGGCGACGCCGACGGCGTCGAGGGCTCTTGGCTACTCCCAGGTCCTGGCGTTCCTCGCCGGGGAGTTGACGCAGGAGCAGGCGCGGCAGGAGACCATCGACGCGACCCGGCGCTTCGCGCGTCGGCAGCAGCGATGGTTCAGGCGGGACCGCCGGATCACCTGGCTGCCCTACGACTCCCCGCGTCTCGTCGACGACATCGTCGCGCTGGTGGGCACGGCTGCGTAGTACTCGGTGCCGAGGAGCAGCGTCCTGAGAGGGCCCGGCAGGCGGGTCAGCACGGCGAGCGTGCGTGTGGTGCCGTCGGACGTGGCCTGCGAGGCGTGCGCGCGAAGCGCGGCGACCTTGCGGGCGAGCTGGGGTCGAACGTCCACCCGATGCGTGATGTCGTCTCGACGCGTCCATGCATCGTCGAACTCGGCCGGGTCGAAGCCTGCGGGTGTGATGCGGCTGAGGGCAGCGGCCCGCACGGCCCGCACGATCGGCTCGCGGGGGAGTGTGGCCTCGAACAGCCTTGGTGGGCGAGCGGCG
>JAFMFD010000086.1 GCA_017856385.1 Actinomycetota bacterium | reverse complement strand
CGTCAGGCGTCCGCCTTTGGCGTCAGGCGTCCGCCTTTGGCGTCAGGCGTCCGCCTTAGGCGTCAGGAGGGCCCCTGAGTGGCGTAGAGCTCGTCGCGGTACTGCTCGATGAGGCTCTCCGTCACGCTCTGCATGCGCACCGGGGTGCGGCTGCCGTCCTTGGCGATCACCCATGCCAGCGGTGCCCTCGTGGCCGAGGCCCGGGAGTAGTCGACCAGGATCTCTGCCGCCGCCGGCACACGGACCCCGAGGCCGACCCAGCCTGCCTCGCCGCCGTCGCGCACGCCGGTCACCTGGACGTTCCACGCGAGGGTCCGCTTCGCGTTGCTGCTGTAGCGCACCTGCCCAGAGGCCCGATCCCAGTCCTGGATCACCGACACCTGCTTGGGCAGTTGGAGCGGATGGCCGTTGACGTCGTAGCTGGTGGTGCGACCGTCGTACAGCTGCTGGATGCGCGGGCTCGTCGCACTGGTGGACTGGAAGGTCGCACTCCCGTCGCCGACGCCGAACAGGGTGGTGCCGTTGGCGGGGAGCTCCTCCAGCAGCAGGTAGGACGATGCGCCGTTGCTCAGCGCATAGACCTCCATCGGCTGGGGTGCGGAGAGCTGCCCTGTCTGGATCGCGACGAGGAACTCCACGCCGGGATTCACGATGATCAAAGGCCTGCTCTGCTGCTCCTCCGTCGGCGGGTTGAGGGTGTCCAGGACCCGGTAGAGGTCGGGCGCCAGGGGCTGGCCCTCGAGGTCGAGGAGACCGAAGACTATCGAGTCCGCATTCACCGATTTAGTCGCACTGGACGCGAGCATCGTTCCCTGGTCCTTGCCACGGCACACCGGGCATGGCTGCTGCGCCAGGACATCGTCAAGTTCGACGAGGGCGATGGTGGATCCGTTCGCTGTGCTCCAGGTGTATGAGGGGGAGTTCGGGTTGACAGCGGAGGTGTAGACGAAGCTGTCGGTGTTCGTGTCAACGGTGACGGCGAGTGCGCGCAAAGGGAAGTTGTTGTCGTACACGGCGATGTCGTACAGGCCGTTCCCGCGATCCAGGACCGCATAGGGAGTGATGCCGTGGCCGCCGACCTCGCCGAACAGGGTCAGGATGAACGGGACGGTCCCGCTGGGGAGCGTCTCCTTGAGCGTCTCGACGAGCTGGGTCGGTGACTGTCCGGCGATGGCGGTAGGAAGCAGGTCGGGCACGAGGTACTGCGTCCCGAACAGTCGGGTGATGGTCTGGATCGCCCGATCACCCATCGGGTTCGCGGCATTGATCCCCAATCCGGAGGCCCCGACCTGGCTCGCCGGCAGCTGCCCGTTGTAGAGGGCGGCCGCAGCGGCAGCGAGGCCGAAGCAGTGGCCGCCCTGCCCCGAGCTCTCGATCATCTGGGCAAGCAGCCCGGCTCCCAGGATGAGGTCGCACTCACCCGTCCGCGGGTTGATGGCCTTGGCGTCGCGGCAGACGCCATTGCCGAGGGTGCGCCGCAGAGCGAGGGAGTTCAACGGCGCCGGGCCCTGGTACTCGTCGCTCTTGAGCTGCTCGAGGGTGACCCGGGTGGGCACCCCGTAGACGAGGGCGTTCGTGGCGAAGTCCCGGGCCGATCCCCAGTTGGGCAGCGGGAAGCCGTGGGGGTACGGCCGGAAGCCGGAGTCGGCGACCACAGTGCCCTGTGGTGCGCCGGCACCGACGCCGCCGAAGATCGACTCGTAGTTCGACGGATCCACGCTCCATCCGCCCGGGGGGTTGCCCCCGCTCGCGAGGTTGGTGTCGGGGGCTCCCGAGGCGGGAAGGGCCATGCCGACGAGGGCGACGGTCGCGGCCAGAGCCACGATCACAGGACGGTGGAGGCGTGGTCGCATCTGTGAAACGTAGTCGCAAACGCCCGTGGGCGAAAGGCATGGGCCAATTTGCACACGCGCAGTCAGGCAACACGGGGTCTGAGCCGAGCGTATGCTGCCCACGCTCACCCGTCGGATCGGAGGACTCATGGGTGTCGTCATCCCGGGCCTGACCGTCGTGATCGCCTGGGTGCTCGCGATCTTCGGGGTCACCTCCATCGGCGAGGCGCAGGGCACCTTCGCCGGTGACGCGATGCAGTGGATGCTGTTCCTGCCCGGCGGCATCATGTTCCTCGTCAGCGCGCTGATGCATACCGTCCTGGCGAAGCGGACCGCCGCCCAGATCGGCTGGACTACCAATGGCTTCCAGTACGAGATCGGGTTCGTCAGCCTGGGCCTGGGCATCGCCGGCATCGTCGCCGCGGCCAGCGTCCCCGCTGCCTGGTGGCCCATCGCGATCGCGCAGGGCGTGTTCCTCATCCTCTGCGCCATAAACCACATCAGGGAGATGCGCAGCTCCCGGAACTTCGCGCCGGGGAACACGCTGATCCTGATCTATGACATCGGGCTGCCCGTCTCCTACCTCGCGCTGTACCTCGCCCTGGCGTAGCCCGGCCCGGTCCGGGGAGAGCTACTGACCGAGTCGTGGTTGCGTCCTACCTCACCGCGGGTCAGATGAGGGCCCGCTGGGGAGCCAGCATCGAGGAGTCGAGGAAGCGCATGCGGACTGTCCTGGCGGGCGTGATCGGTGCCCTGGTCGTCCTGCCCTTGGCGACGGCGAGTCCGGCCAACGCCGAACCCGTGGGTGCGATCACGACGTTCGCCGAGGTGCCAGGCACCTCCGCGCCCACGCGCCTCGCCCTCGGTCCTGACGGGGCCATGTGGTTCACCGAGCAGACGACAGGGGAGATCGGTCGCATCACGACTGACGGATCCGTGACGGAGTTCACCATCCCCGGTGCTAACGAGATGCCTTGGGACATCGCCCTCGGTCCTGATGGCGCGATGTGGTTCACCGAGTATGGGGCCGGGCGCATCGGTCGCATCACCACCAGCGGCGTGATCACCGATTACCCGATCCCCACTCCGGCGTCGAGCCCGGTCGGCATCGTTGCAGGCCCGGATGGGGCCATGTGGTTCACGGAGTCCGCGGGAAACAAGATCGGTCGCATCACGATGACGGGCGTGATCACCGAGTACTCGCTGCCCAACGGGGGCTCGGTGCCGTGGAGCATCGTGGAGGGCAACGATGGGGCCCTGTGGTTCACCCAGTACGCGGGGGACCGGATCGGTCGCATCACCACCAGCGGGGTCATCACCGAGATCCCCTTGCCGACGGATGCCAACCCTCTCGGCATTGCGGCCGGACCTGACGGAGCCATCTGGTTCACCGAGCGTGCGGGCAACAAGCTCGGTCGTATCGATCCCTCGGGTGCACTTCGGGAGTATCGGGTGCCGAATCGTGATGGTGGTCCGCAGGGGATCACAGTGCTCGCGGATGGTTCCGTGTGGTTCACCAACCGGGAAGACAACACCATCGGGCGGCTTGCCCCTAACGGCAGGTTCAGCGAGTTCGAGGTCCCCACGGAGGATGGTGCCCCCGCGGACATAGCCCAGGGGGCCGATGGCGCGCTGTGGTTCACGCTGTACGGCACGGGCAAGATCGGCCGAATCACGACGGCCGGCAAGGTCACCGAGTACGACCTCCCGCCGGCAGGGGCTAGCCTGCGCTCCCTCGCATCCGGCCCGGACGGCGCGATGTGGGTGACCGCCTACTCCGCGAACCGGATCGGCCGCGTGAGCCGCACCGGTGCAGTCACCTCGTTCAGGATCGATACGCCGGCATCGGCTCCGACGGGGATCGCGGCGGGGCCGGACGGAGCCATGTGGTTCACGATGTCGTCGTCGGAGAACAAGATCGGCCGCATTTCCATGAGCGGCGCGATCAGCGAATTCGACGTGCCGTCGTCCGGTGCCGTCCCGCTGGAGATCGCTGCAGGCCCCGATGGCGCCATGTGGTTCACCGAGAACGAGGGCAACCAGATCGGCCGCATCACGATGGAGGGGGACATCACCGAGTACCCGTTGCCCACGGCCGGCTCCTTCCCCTCCGGCATCGCGACCGGCCCTGACGGTGCTATGTGGTTCACCGAGAGCGCGGGCAACAGGATCGGCCGCATCGACATGGCGGGAGTCATCACCGAGTTCGCGCTGCCGAACAAGGCCTCCGGCTCTGGGGGAATCGCGGCGGGTCCGGACGGTGCCATGTGGTTCACCCAGAGGTCCGGCGACCGCATCGGCCGGATCGACATGGCGGGCGTGATCACCGAGTTCGCCCTTCCCTCCAAGGGTTCCGGACCGCGCGTGATCGCTGCTGGCCCAGATGGTGCCATGTGGTTCACGATGAACCTCGCGAGCCGTATCGGCCGCATCACCACAGGGGGTGCGATCGAGGAGTTCGCCCTACCGACCGCGAACGCTGAGCCGTGGGGCATCGCCCTCGGTGCCGACGGCAGCATGTGGTTCACCGAGCGCGCGGCATCGCGGATCGCCCGGATCGGGACGGGTTCGGGAGCCCAGGTCGCGGTGTCGGTGAAGGGCAGAGCACAGGTGGGGCGGCCGCTCACCTGCGTCGCGTCATCCACGTCGGGTGCCATCGTTGCCGGAAAGTCCTACGCGTGGTCGCGCAACGGCCAGCCCATCGCCGGTGCCGCACGCGCCACGTACCGACCCACTGCCAAGGATGTCGGCTCTTCCGTGACGTGCGCTGCGGCGATCACCACCCGCCCCGGGCTGCTGCAGCTTGCCGCGCGGTCGAAGCCTGTTCGTGTGATCAGGTGACCGACGCGCTTGCCCTGCATGACCCATCCGTCACCGACAACCTCGTCGAGGTGGTGCAACTGCGGGGCAGCATTCCGCTGGCTGCGCTAGCCTCAGGCTCGCGTCCGGGGGGTCGATGACGCCCGTTGAGACCGAGGTCCCGTGCTCCTGGCTGCAGCAAAGGCACTGCCCGCCCGTCGACTCGCCACGATCCTGGCGGCGGGCCTCGTGGGGTCCGTTGCACTCGCCTGGGCTACCCCTGTCCAGGCGGCACCGGTCACCACCACCTTCAGCTATGCCGGCTCGACGGTGCAGACCTACACCGTGCCCGCCGGCATCTACGGCCTGGAGATCGTCGCGACTGGCGGTGGCGGTGCATCCGGCTATTCAGGATTCATGTCCATGAGCGCAGCAGGTGGGGCCGGTGCGATCGTCACCACCTACCAGGCGGTCTCTCCGGGTGACGTGCTCACCATCAAGGTGGGCGGTGGTGGCGGCGTGGGTGGCTCGACCACGGCTGGCACGCGCATGGGCGGCGCTGCGACGAGCGTGACCGGCGGTGCGGTGACGGTGGTCGCCGGCGGTGGTGGCGGTGCGGGACTGTCGAGTGCTGGCGGCTCAGGCGCTTCGGCATCGACGGCCGCAGGCGGGGACGCCGCTGGCGGCTACCTCTCCTACGGCGGAAACGCCTCCGGCAACGGCACAGGTGGCGACGGAGCGAGCATTCCGACAGGTGTCGGGTGCAGTGGGCCGACGGCCGGCGGGGCCGGTGGCGCGGGGGCCTCCAGCGGCGCGACGGGCACCGGCTCCGCCGGAGGCGGCGGAGGCGGCTATGGGGGTGGCAACGGTGGTGCCTCCGGAACTGGTCAGTCGGGTGGCACTTCGGCGGGCTTCGCCAACACCGGTGCGGTGTCTGGCGGGGGTGGCGGCGGTGCAGGCTTCGGCGGCGGTGGCGGCGGCTACAGCGGTGGCGGGGGAGGCGGCTACGGCGGCGGTGGCGGAGCACCCAACTGCAACAGCAGTGGCGCGGGCGCCGCCGGTGGCTCCTACGCCAGCACCTCGATGGCCGGGCAGCCCGCGACCACATTCGCGCCCGGCAGCAACGGCGGATCGGCCACCGGCCCGTCGTCCATCGGCGGCGACGGCTCGGTCGTCATCACGACGCTTGACGTCGCCCCGTCGGCGGGAACGGCTCGCGTCCTGCCCGCCGATGTCATGCAGCAGGTCGGCATTCCAGAGTCGGGAACGTGCGCTGGCATCTCCCGTGATGACCTGAACTGGGCGGGCGTGGCGAGTGGCGGCTGGGCGCTGTCATGGGCGCGGTGGCGCAACGACGGTCAAGGCGGTGCGGTGTGCACCAGGACGCTCTACTTCGACGGTGACCGCGAGCGGTGGGCTGTCCGTCCGTAGGCCGGTACTAGCAGAGGTGGCGCATCGTCAGCCCACGACCAGGCACGTGCCGACGATGACGATGGCCAGTGCGACCTGTTGGGAGCGTCGCAGATTCTCATGCAGGATGACGTACGCGAGCACCGCCGCGACGGCTGGGCTGAGTGAGCCGAGCACGGAGACCACCCCGACGTCACCCTGCTCCGCTGCGGTGTAGAACGCGAGGTTGCCCAGGCCCAGTGCCACCCCCGCCGCCGCGAGCGGCACGATCGTGCCCCTGGTCAGACCGCCCCATGATCGCGTCACGAAGAGCAGCATCAGTCCGGTGAAGGCGATCTGGGGAGTCTGCGAGACGAACATGGTCGCGCTCACGCTCTCGCGCGCACTGATATCGAGCACCACGATGGCCAGACCCCAGGCAAGTGCGGCGAGCAGGGCCAGCAGGATCGCGGTTGATGAGCCGGGGGCGCTCGATTGCTGCCTCATGGTGGGTACGTAGAACACGAGCAGGCCCGCGATGATGACTGCTATCCCCAGCCCGGCAAGGGCAGTGAGCGTCTCGCCCAACAGGAAGGAGTAGGCGAGCGGGACGAGCGTGCAAGACGCGGCCACGCCGACCACCACGCCCATCGGCCCGCGCTCAAGAGCCTTCAGCACGAGGAAGGTGCCGGTGACGTTGAGCGCCCCTCCCAGGAAGCCGTTCGTCATGTCGAATCGATCGAAGACGAGGTCGTCCGCGAGGTATCCCCCGACGAGGTACACGACCGCTGCTGCGGAGGCGCTGACGAGGATCACGCTGTAGACCGAGATGGCTCCCCGGTAGCGACCGATGCCGAAGTTCCACAGGCCGAAGAGCACCGAGCTCGACAGTGCCAGCAGGGAGTACACGCGCTGAAGCATGTCGCCCAGCGAGGGCACACGCGGTCAGAATGCGCAGACACCCGTCTGGTGCTGACCTGCTCAGCCCGTTGAGACGCCCCCGGTGGCTCCACTGTTGCTGCTGAGCAGTCCACCCCTGCCGCCGGCGCCACCATTGCCGCCGGCGGATGCGAGACCGCCTGCCCCGCCGGTTCCGCCGGAGGCGAGGCCGCCGTTCCCGCCGTTGCCACCGGAGGAGAACAGGCCACCGATCCCGCCGTTGCCGCCGGACGACTCGAGTGATCCGGGGTATCCGACTCCTCCGTCGCCTCCGTCGCCACCATTGCCGCCGATGGACCCGGCCCCGCCGTTGCCGCCTGCGGACCCGGCGCCTCCGTTGCCGCCTGCGGACCCGGCGCCTCCGTTGCCGCCGGCCGAGCCGGCCCCGCTGTTGCAGGTGTCGCCGGTGTCGCAGGTGTCCGCGGCGAAGCCGCCTCCAGCGGAATGCCCGACTCCGGCGTTCCCGCCGTTGCCGCCGATAGCGCCGTCGCCGCCGTTTCCGCCGTTGCCCCCGATGGACCCGGCCCCGCCGTTGCCGCCGTTGCCGCCCGCTGACCCGAACCATCCAGCGCTGCCGCCGTTGCCCGCGCTCCCGAGGGTCAGCCCGGCATCCCCGCCGTTGCCGCCGTTGCCGCCCTGCACCTGGGCACTGCCGACCCCGCCGTCACCGCCCCTGCCGCCGGCTCCGCCGCTGCCCCGGAGGAGTCCACTGCTCCCGCCGTCGCCGCCGTCGCCGCCGTCGCCACCGGCCACCGGGGAGGTGCCGGCCGTTGCCCCGAGCCCGCCG
>JAFMFD010000025.1 GCA_017856385.1 Actinomycetota bacterium | reverse complement strand
GTACATCCGGTCGAAGTCGGTGTGCAGCAGGCGCAGGCCGCGGTTGAAGCCGGTCACCTGGGCGTCGACGGCCTTGGTGAAGTCGAGCGCATCACCGCGTGAGCCGTCCGCACCGATGTAGTAGGACCACTCGGTGTCGAACACCGACGGGAACAGCTCGCGGCGCTTGTCCTCGCTCGCGCCGAATCCCCCCGTCGCGATCACGACTCCGCCCGCGGTGATCTCGTCGTCGCCGACGGCGACGCCGCGCACTGCACCGTCCTCGACGATGAGGCGGTCGATGCGCTGGCCGAGCGCGAACTCCACGCCCTTCTCGCGGCACCGTGCGTAGAGGGTCTCGACCACCGCCTGCCCCCGGCCGATCGGGCAGTGCACGCGCGGGACGGTCTCATCGCCGCCGTAGACCATCTCGTCGTAGAACTCGACGCCGTGGTCGCCGAGCCACTCCACGGCGGCGCCCGCCCGCTGGGTCAGCCGCTCGACGACGGCGTCCTCCACCTGCCACTGGTTGAGCGTCATGTAGTCGTGGAACAGCGCCTCGGGGGAGTCCTCGATGCCGAGGGCCCGCTGGTAGCGGGTGCCGGCACCCATCATCAGCCCACCCGACAGGCGCGAGGAGCCGCCGACGATGCCCTCGGACTCCACGACAAGGACGCTCGCCTGCTCCTCCGCCGCGGCGAGCGCCGCGGCCAGCCCGGCTGCCCCTGAGCCGACGACCACGACGTCGAAGTCCGGTGCCTGCACTGGTCCTCCCTCGTTGCCGCGACTATAGGCACTCGTCACGCCGGCGGTCATCCGGATCGCGGGGGCGGGAAGATCCCGGCCTGCGCCGTGACGCCGCCGTCGCACATCAGCACCGCCCCCGTGATGAAGCTGGCGGCCGGTGACGCGAGGAAGCAGATCGCCTCCGCCTGCTCCTCCGGGGTGCCCATCCGCTGCAGCGGGATGTTGCGCGTCAGCTCGTCGAGGTGCTCGGGCGTGACCCTGCCACCCTGCAGGATCGCCGTCATCGTCGGCCCCGGCGCCATGACGTTCACGCGCACGCCCCTCACCGCCCAGTCCAGGGCCGCGGCACGTGCGGTGTTGATGGCCGCTGCCTTCGAGGCGTCGTATGCGAAGCGCTCAGGATCGGCGCGCACGCCCGACGTCGAGCCGACCACCACGATGGCACCGCCACCGCTCTCGGCGATCGCCGGTGCACCGTGGCGGATGCCGAGGACGACGCCCCGCGCATTGACCGCCATGATCCGGTCGTACGCCTCCACGGCGTCGTCGGCCTCCCAGTGGGTGCGCCGGGCGATGCCGGCATTGAGCACCAGCACGTCGAGCCGGCCGAAGCGCTCCAGGGCGGCAGCCACCATGGCGCGGTTGTCGTCGTCACTGCTGACGTCGGCGGTGAACGCCTCGATCCCGCCCTGGTCGGCCGTCCACGCGAGCGCATCGGCCGACACGTCGACGGCCAGCACCCGGTGCCCGCGCGCATTCAGCATCCGTGCTGCGGCCTGCCCGATGCCCGCTCCCGCACCCGTGACGATGGCCGCAGCCGGATCGTGCGACGTGCTCGACGCGCTCGTCATGTCGTCCCCATTCCCTGTCTCGCGATGCTCCCGGACCGTAGCAGTGGCCTCCCCGTGCCACGCATTCCCGCAATCCGCACTCAGTGACCTGCCATTGCGGTCAATTGACCGGGCTCTGCGTGGACTGCCCAGCTCCCGCACGAGCACCGTTGCAGATGTCCAGATTGCACAGACCACCCATCCAGGGAAGGGAGCACCAGATGTCGATTCGACGTCCACGTCGCTCTGATGAATCACGTCCTCGCTCGCTGCGGGGACTCGCTGCCGCCGCCGCAGCCGTACTGAGCCTGACGACTCTCGTCGGGATCGGCATGGCCGGCTCGGCATCCGCCGACAGCTCGCCGATCTGCCCTGCCGACACGGCAACCACCACATGGGTGCTCGAGGGTGACACCTGCGTCGGAACCACGACCGAGACGGCCGATGCCGTCTACGAGACCGCCTGGGAGTGCCCGAATGGCTACGTCGAGGGCCCCGACTTTCCCGCCGATGACTCCTGCGTGAAGTACGAGACCGAGCCGGTCTACGACTACCAGGACGCCACCATCACCGGCTACGAGTGCAAGGCGGGCAAGACCTACTTCGAGGAGCCCGAACCGGGGTGCTACCAACTCACCTACCGCGACCACAAGTGGATCTGGCAGATCACCGGAATCGACCCGAAGCCGGTCTACTCCTGCCCCGATGGCTGGGAGGAGTTCGACGAGGGCGAGTGCCGGATCCAGACCGGGACAGAGGAAGTGATCACCGGCTCCACCGACCCACGTGAGGTCACCGGGTGGATGTGCCCGGAGGGCTTCACCTCGGAGGATGACCCCATCACGGAGGAGTCCACGTGCACGCGGGTCACCGTCGAGCGCCAGACGGCGACGTGCGCCGCCGGCGACGTGCTGACGAACATCGGTGAGGGCGTGTACTCCTGCATCACGCCGATCACCCCGGTCACTCCGACCACCACCACGGGCGGGACCGGACCGGTCTACACCGCGGCGGCCAAGGCGAGCGGCGGCCAGGAGCTGTGCCTCGCCGACGGCATCACGACGATCACGATCACGTACGACGTCGCCGAGACGGGCTCCGGGCCCACGACGGACGACGCCCAGTACGCGGCCAACGTCGCGACGGTGAACGCGGTGAATGCATCGATCGCGGCGCAGACGCCCACCGGCGCAACCCTCGGGGCCTGCGGAGCTCCGGTGACCACCGCGCCCGTCGTGGTGAGCCCGGTCGCACCGGCAACCGTGCCCCAGCCGGAGACAGTCTCCGCACCCGAGGCGGCGACCGTCCCGTCGTCGGTGCCCGCCGGTGACGGGTCGAGCGAGTCGGGGCTCCCGATGGGGGCACTGGCCCTGCTCGGGCTCGGCATGATCGGCCTCATCGGGTCGGGCATGGTGGCCGCCCGGTCGCGGCCGTAGTCGCCTCCCCTCAGAGGCACACCGCACGTGCCGGTCCGGAGCCCCCCCGCTCCGGGCCGGCACCGCCGTGAGGATCGCCCTCAGCGGACCTCGAACATCTCGTAGACGATGTCGTCGCCCTCCGAGCGGCCCTGGCCGATCGCCTGCACCGCATTGAGCCAGGCGTACCGCTCGTCGTCGGTCTCGAAGGTCGGCGCAACGGTGTAGGTGCCGCGCTCACGGTCCGCGCGCCCGTGATACGTGACGTACACCAGCGCACCGTCGTCGGTGCGCAGCGTCTGGCGCACCTCCAGCAGCATGACCAGCCCGTCGGTCGACGGGATCGCCCAGTCCCCGCCGGGCGCAACGATGTCGCCGCTGAGGCGCTCGCCCTCCCACCGGCCCGCCGATATGCCGCCGATCACGCGGCGATGGAAGGCGGTCTGACCGAGGCGATGGATCTCGCCCCGCGTGACGCGAACGGTGGCGAGGGGGAGCAGGGTGAACGGCACGTCGGTCATGGCACTCCTGTCGATCAGCGGGCTCGAATGGGATCAGTGACGCCGTCCCACGTCTCGTGCATCTGCCGAAGGCTCGCGAAGAATGCAGAGGATCGCTCGGTGCGACCGTACAACTCGACGAAGCACCCGAGGTCGTCGCGGCAGTCGAAGTAGACGGCCGGGGCCGACGTCGTCAGCGAGGCGGCCATCTCGTAGCCCGCCTCCGCGAACGCCGCGACCTGCCGGTCCCAGTCCTCCATCGGCACCAGCGCGCATACGTGGTGGAATCCGCCCTCTCCGGGCGCGTACATGTCGCGGTAGATCGACGGGCCCGGCTCGGGCTGCGCGATCAGCTGCACCTGGATGTCGCCGGACTGGCCGAAGGCATAGTCGACCCTCGTGGTGCTGGGGCTCCCCCGGTAGGTCAGGTCGCGGCCCTCGAAGTCCCGGATGACGACGAAGGGTCCCGCGCCGAGGACTCGGCGCCACCGCTCGATGCCCTCGTCGAGATCCGGAACGACGAACGCATGCTGCAGCACCGGGTGGCGCAGCAGCGGCGGCGTGATCACAGCGAGCTCGACTTCGAGCGCACCCGGATCGGATCGGTCACGCCGTCCCACTGCTCGTGCGCCTGCCGGATCTCGCGGAACAGCTCCTCCACATCCTCATTGAGCCCGTGCAGCTCGACGAAGGACCCGAGCGTGCTGCGGCAGTCGAGGTAGGCCACGGGTACATAGGAGTGCAGCGTGGAGGCGACCTCGTATCCGGCTTCGGTGAAGCGTGCGACCTCGCGCTCCATGTCCGCAGCGGGCACGAGGCAGGCGACGTGGTGGAAGCCCTCCTCCCCCGGGGCGAACATGTCGCGGTAGATCGACGGGTGGTCGTCCATGCACTGGATCAACTGGACCTGCGCCGGCCCGGCCTGCCCGAACGCGTAGGAGAAGACCGCCTCGTCGAGCACGCCGCGGTAGGTGTGCTCCCGACCGCGGTGGTTGCGGCTGACGAAGAACGGCCCTGCCCCCATGACCTCGACCCAGTGCCGCACGGCATCGTCGAGGTCGTTGACGACGTATGCGTACTGGACGATCGGGTAGCGGATCAGCGGCTCGCGCACCCGCTACCCGAGGCTGTCGATCGTGACCGTGCCCGCCGAGCCGTCGACCGTGACCATCGCCCCATCGGGGATCCGCTGGGTCGCGCCCTCCAGGCCTGCGACGCACGGGATGCCCAGCTCGCGGCTGACGATCATCGCGTGGCTGTTGGGAGCGCCGACACCCACGACGACCGCACTGGCCACCACGAACAGCGGCGTCCAGGACGGATCGGTCTGCGGGGCGATGAGCACGTCACCGGGCTCGAAGTCGGTCAGCGCTGCGGTGTCCGTGATCACTCGCGCACGCCCGCTCGCCTGTCCGGCAGAAGCGGCGATAGCTGACATCGTCTCGCCCACCCCGGCGACCGGGAATGAGTCGGCCGACTTGCGCTTGACCTGGGCCACGGGCACGCGCGGGGCACGCGCATCGAGGAACAGCGGCACCTCGAGGTCGAAGTAGGCACGCCAGTCCTTCTCACGCTGCTTGATCGCGTCGACGACGAGGTCGGGCTGCAGCACGAGCCGGTCGAGCTCGCCGTCCAGCGCCATGAAGATCTGGCGCGGGTGGTCGAAGTGGCCCTCGGCCGTCAGGCGCTTGCCCATCTCGAGCAGCGCGACCCGTGCCTCGTTGATGACCTTGATGCAGTTGCTCTTGCCCAGCTCGCGGTACCCGGCGAAGCGGCGGGCCGACGCGAGCGCCAGCTGCAGCGTGCCGAGGGCCTCCGCACTGCCCGAGAGCGCCTCGGTGACCCGCGCGACAGCCTCCTCGGCCGACTGCAGGCCCTGCGCCCGGCGCGCGGCCGGTGACTGGTCGTCGTCGAGCAGGCGCATGCGGTCGATGAGGCCGAGCGGCAGCTCGGGCTTGGTCTCCCACGAGTCGGCGCCGAGGTCCCACTCGGACGGCCCGCGGTAGCCGTACTCGCGCAGAAACGCCATGAACTGCTGATGGAACTGGGGATTCCTATCCTTCAGCACCGGCATGATGCCATCGACCCCGGCGTCGAAGAGGGCGGTGAGCCCGGCATCGGCGCGCACGAGGCGCGAGAGGTCCCACATCGCGTACGACGGCTGAGCGGAGACGACGTCCCCGGCCGGGCCGACGAGGTCGAAGGGTGACAGGCCCATCTCGGGCGACAGCAGCGAGCCGATGACCGCGGGGCCGATGGCGGCCTGCGCGCCGCCCACAAGCTCGCCGCGCCAGGTCATCCGCTCGTAGGGCGCGAGGCTCCGCGCGTACGCGACGAGGGCCGCGTTGCTCATCTCGGCAAAGTCGGGGCGCTGCGCGCGCAGGCGATCGGCGATCCGGGTGTCCTCCTCGATCTCCGGGAAGGACGAGGTGGTCAGCGTCCACTGCGTGCGCTCTGCGAGGCGCTGCGAGGTGATCGGGTCACCGTCGTCCGGGTGGTCCTCGTGCGGGGGTGCATCCGGGTGGCTGCCGAAGAACTGCGCGTCGATCGCCTGCCAGCCCAGGCCGCTGCGGATGCCGGTGAGGCGTGCCGTGGTGACGTTCACGTACATGTGGCCGTAGCGGAAAGCCGCCGCCGGGAAGGCGTTCGGGTCGACGTTCGCCTCGGCCACCGAGATGGCGCCCATGTCGGCGTAGGCATTGGAGAAGCCGGGGAGGATGTGGGGGTTCCAGATCAGGTCCGCGCCGAGCGGGGTGATCGGGTCCGGCAGCACGTCATTGGCATTGAACCGGGTGTAGACGGGGAAGCGCACGTTCAGGGAGGCGCTGTCGATGCACCAGTCGTCGCTGACCTGGCCGATCTCATTGTTCGCAGTCATGGGCGAACACTAGGACAGCCCGTCCGCGCGCACCACGCGAACGGCAGGCCAGAGGCTCCGGGCCGAGCCGGCTACCCCAGGATCCCCGTCTCGAACCAGCGCATCATCCGCTCGCGGTTCGCCTCGGCCACCGGCTCGAGGAGCAGGCCGGTGGGCGAGCGCACGTAGGAGAACGACCCGTAGCCCTCCTCGGGCGACTTCTGGGCCATCACGAGGGTCCAGCCCCGGCCCACAAGCTCCTCGGTCAGCGTCGGCACATCGGCCCAGACGCCCACGTGGTGGAGGTTCCGCGGGTCCCCGTGCCACCAGGGGGTGCCCTCCGGGCCCTCGATCAGCTCGATGCGCTGCGGGCCGGCCATGGAGTAGCAGAACCTCAGTTCGACCGACCGCTGGCCCTCCTCCGGCGTCCACAGTGGCTGGTCGTCGCGGACGACCAGCTTGGTCCAGGTGAACCCGAAGTCGGCCCCGAGGTCGTCCATGGCGGCCTGGATGTCCGGCACCAGGTGGCCCACGTGGAACATCTCGTTCGTGTAGTCGATCACGGGTCCTCCGCGGGCTCAGATACTTGGGTCGGTCACCAGAAAGTATCAGTCGCGATGCAGGCGCACATCGACGATGCGGACGATGCCCGCGTCGCGCGCGGA
The DNA here is from genome assembly GCA_017856385.1 of Actinomycetota bacterium. GTDB lineage: Bacteria > Actinomycetota > Actinomycetes > S36-B12 > S36-B12 > UBA10649. The sequence goes on along the minus strand of JAFMFD010000025.1, from coordinate 21,943 downwards.
GGCGATGCCGCTGGCGGAGTCCTCGTAGGCCACGCACCACGACGGATCGACGCCCAGCCGCTCCATGGCATGCACATATGCGTCGGGCGCGGGCTTGCCCTGCGCCACATCGTCGACGGTGACGACGATGTCGAAGAGGTGATCGATGCCCACGGACTCCAGCGAGGCCACGACCGCCCGGCGCGGACCACCCGACACGATGGCCAAGGGCAGCAGCCCGTGATGGGCCCGGGCCACGGCGACGACGGCCTCGAAGGCCTCGACCTGATGGATGTTGGCCAGGAAGGCGTCGTGACCCTCGCGCGCGACCTGCCGGACGAGCTCCGCATCGGCATCGGGAAGGGCCGCACGGACGAACGGCGCGGTGCTGTGACCGCCCCATGTGGCGAACCATTCGTCGGTCACGTCGAACCCGTACCGGGCGAAGACCTCGTCCCAGCCCAGTCGGTAGACCCCCATGGTGTCGACCATCGTGCCGTCGCAGTCGAACAGCAGCGCCTGCGTGCCGGCGGGGACCTCGGGCATCGTCACGGGACCAGCCTCCCAGAGGGGGGATCGTTCAGATCGGCGAGGTCTCGGACGGCACCGTGCGCGATCCCGAGCGGATCACCAGAACGATGCCCAGCAGGATCAGCGCCGCGGCGGGCAGGACGCCCCAGGGCGGTATCTGGCCGAGCGCAAGGGCCGCGATGACGGTCGCCCCCGGCATCTCCAGCAGGATCGCGAGCGACACGACAGTGGCCGAGGTGGTCGCGAGCACCTTGGTGACCAGCGTGTGACCGAGGAGCTGCGCGCCGAGGGTGAGCAGCGCGATGAGCACCCAGTCCTGCACGCTGAAGCCGACAAGCGGCTGCCCGAGGGCCAGCAGGAGGATCAGGGGCGGCACCGCCGCCGCGGCATACAGGCCGGTCGTGACAGTGGGCGTCGAGACCGTGCGCCGGGCGGACTCCGCCACGGTGACGTACGCCGCGGAGAGCATCGCCCCCACGAGTGCCAGCGCATCGCCGACCAGGTGCTCGGGATCCACCGCGACGTCGACGCCGGTGAGGACGAGGACGCCGACGAGAGCGATGCCGATGCCGATCCACGCCTGGGGCGGAATCGTCGCCCCGCGGGCGCGGGCGATGAGCGCCGCCCACACCGGCTGCGTCGCGACGAGCGCGGTCGACGAGGCGACGCTCGTGAACCGCAGCGACGGGATCCACGTTGCGAAGTGGGCGCCGAGCAGCAGCCCCGACGCCACGATCAGCCACACCTCCCTACGCGTCAGCCGACCAACCTCGGTCCGCCTGCGCAGGAGGACCCACGGAGCGGTCAGGGCCGAGCCGAGGAAGCAGCGCCAGAAGGCGATGGCCAGGGCGGGTGCCGCGATGGCCGCGATGATCGGGCCGCTGGAGGAGATGAAGACGATGGCGATGCCCAGCAGGAGCAGGTCCCCCGCGGGAGGCCGGGACATCAGCCCGCCCGCCTCGAATCCGGGCGTCGAACGCGCCGCACCGGCCATGGACCTCCACCTCCCTGTCGGGGGTAGCCTGCCGACGTGACGATCGGCACTGCAACCCGGGTGTTCCTCGCCCGCCTGTCCGGGATCCGGGTCTTCGACCCGAACGGCGACAAGGTGGGCCGGGTCCGCGACGCCGTCGTCGTGCTGCGCATCGGCGCGAACCCGCCGCGGCTGACCGGCCTCGTCGTCGAGGTCGCCTCACGGCGGCGGATCTTCGTCCCCATGACCAAGGTGACCGCGATCGACGCGAGCCAGGTCATCGTCACCGGCACTGTCAACCTCCGACGCTTCGAGAAGCGCCCCAACGAGACCCTCCTCATCGGCGAGCTGCTCGACAGGTCGGTCCATATGCGGCAGGCAGACGAGGACGTCACCATCCTCGACGTCGCAGCCGAGAAGGCCGTCACGCGCGACTGGTTCATCACCGAGCTGTTCGTGCGTCGGCCCGGCTCGGGGCTGCGGCGACGCGGCGCCACTCTCGTGATCGACTGGGACCAGGTGTCCGGGCTCTCGCTGCCCGCATCGACCCAGCCGGCGGAGCAGCTGCTCGCCACCCTCGACACGATGCGACCGGCCGACATCGCAAACGTGCTGCACGACCTGACACCGCAGCGACGCCTTGACGTGGCACGCGCCCTCGACGACGAGCGCCTCGCCGACGTCATCGAGGAGCTCGCGGACGACGACCGCGTCGAGCTCGTCTCGGCACTCGAGGCGGAGCGCGCCGCTGACGTGCTCGAGGAGATGGACCCGGCCGACGCCGCCGACCTGCTGTCCGACCTGCCGCCGGAGCAGGCCGAGGACCTCCTGGAGCTCATCGAGCCGGACGAGGCCGAGGATCTTCGACGCCTGCTCAGCTACGACGAGTTCTCCGCCGGCGGAATGATGACCAGCGAGCCGATCGTGCTCCCGCCGGACGCCACGGTTGCCGAGGCGCTCGCCCAGATCCGCAAGCCGGACCTCTCGCCTGCGCTGGCCTCGCAGGTCTACGTCGCCCGGCCGCCGACCGAGACGCCGACCGGCCGCTACCTCGGCACCTGCCACTTCCAGCAACTGCTGCGCGAGCCGCCGAGCACGCTGGTGTCGGCGATCGTCGACGTGAACCTCGCGCCCGTCGGCCCGGACACCCCACTGAACGTCATCACCCGGCTCTTCGCCGCCTACAACCTCGTCGCCCTGCCCGTCGTCGACGAGTCCGACCACCTGCTCGGCGCCGTCACCATCGACGACGTCATCGACCACATGCTCCCCGACGGCTGGCGAGACAATGACGACGACGCCGAAGGGGGTGCCTGATCATGGCCTCCTCACGGCGTCAGTCCTCGCGGCTGGACCAGCCCCTCGATCGTTCGCGCACCCTTCGCCCGTCGGTCGACAGTGAGCGGTTCGGGCGGCTGTCCGAGCATGCCGCGCGAGGGATCGGCTCCTGGGCATTCATCCTGTGGATGACGATCGCCATCGTCATCTGGATCGGCATCAACATCGCGCTGATGGACGGGGCCCCCGACCCGTTCCCGTTCATCTTCCTGACCCTGCTGCTGTCGCTGCAGGCCTCGTACGCCGCACCTCTCATCCTCCTCGCGCAGAACCGCCAGGCAGACCGAGACCGGGTGCAGTTCGCCGAGGACCGCCAGCGCACCGAGCGGCTGCTCGCCGACACCGACTACCTCGCGCGCGAGCTCGCCGATCTGCGCATGGCGCTGGGCGACCTCGCCACGCGCGACTATGTCCGCGGCGAGCTTCGCGACCTCATCGACACCATCGAGGACCTGCTCCACGAGCGCCCTGCGGACGGCGCGAGCCGTGGCGACGGCCACCGAACGCCAGCAGGAGCGCCCGAGCCCGACGCCCAATAGCATCGGCGCATGCCCGCACCCTCGGAAGACGCCGTTCGCGCTGCCCTGACCACGGTCAACGACCCGGAGATCAATCGGCCCATCACCGAGCTGGGCATGGTCAAGTCCGTCGACATCTCCCGCAAGGGCGCCGTCACGGTCGGTGTATTCCTGACGGTCGCGGGCTGTCCGATGCGCGACGCCATAACCGAGCGGGTGACCTCAGCGGTGATGGCGGTGCCCGATGTGACGAGCGTGCGCGTCGAGCTCGACGTGATGTCGGACGACCAGCGGGCAGCCCTGCGCAACCAGCTGCGCGGCGGCGAGCAGCGCGAGATCCCGTTCGCCAAGGTGGGTTCGACCACCAAGGTCTTCGCCATCGCCTCGGGCAAGGGTGGCGTCGGCAAGTCGAGCGTGACGGCGAACCTCGCTGTCGCGATGGCCGAGCTCGGTTTCAGCGTCGGGCTCGTCGACGCCGATGTCTACGGCCACTCCATCCCCCGCATCCTCAACGCCATGGAGCCGCCCACCATGGTGGAGGGCATGATCATGCCGCCTCAGTCATACGGCGTGCGCGTGATCTCCATGCTGCCGTTCAAGCCGGGCGGGATCTCCCAGCCCATCGCGTACCGCGGCCCGATGCTGCACCGTGCGCTCGAGCAGTTCCTCTCCGACGTGTGGTGGGGCGACCTCGACGTGCTGCTGCTGGACCTGCCGCCCGGCACCGGCGACATCGCCATCTCCACCGGCCAGCTGCTGCCCAACGCTGAACTCGTCATCGTCACCACGCCGCAGGCAGCAGCTGCCGACGTGGCCGTCCGCGCCGGCACCCTCGCCGCCCAGATGAACCAGAAGGTCGCGGGCGTGATCGAGAACATGAGCAGCTTCCCGTGCCCCTGCTGCGGCGAGCCGCTCGACCTGTTCGGCATCGGGGGAGGCGACCTCGTGGCATCGATGCTCAGCTCGGCGGTCGATGCCGAGGTCCCGCTGCTCGGGCGCATCCCGTTCGACGTCGACCTGCGCGAGGGCGGCGACGCCGGTCACCCGATCGTGCTCGCCAAGCCCGACGCCCCCGCCGCCGTGGCCCTGCGCGACCTCGCCCAGGCACTGGCCCGCCGCCCGCGCGGCATCACCGGCCTGTCGCTGGGGATCACGCCCGTCGGCCGCTGACGCGCGTCAGGTCGCGTCGGGATCGAAGGCCGGCCGGGCTGCCGGGGTGCTCGTGCCCGGGTTGCTCGTGCCCGGGGTGCTCGGGCCAGAAGCCCCGCCGGACGCCGTCCGCGGTGCCGGCTCGTCATCGTCGTCGTCGTTCAGCAGGCTCGCGGCCAGGCGTCGCGGGTGCAGGTCGCGCAGCTCGCGCACGGAGTCGACGGCATCGGTGAGGTCAAGGCCTGCCGAGTCCGCGAGCTCCTTGCGCGCGCCCGAGGCCATGCCGCGCAGCTGACGGATCCACTTCGCCGCGTCCGCAGCGGCCCGCGGCAGGCGCTCGGGCCCGAAGACGAGCAGCCCGATGACGCCGATCACGAGGATCTCGCCGAGGCCGATGTCGAACATGCCGCCTACTCGCTGTCGTCGCCTAGGACCAGCTCGGTGGTCTCGTCGCGGCCATCGCGCTGGAAGGCGACGATGACGGTGTCGCCCGGCGCGTAGGTGCGCACCGCGACGACGAGCTCGGTGGCGTTCTCGATGCTCCGCTCGTCCACGGCCAGCACGATGTCCCCCGCCTCCATGCCTGCGTCCTCGGCCCCACTTCCCGGCGTGACCTCGCTGACGCGCGCGCCATTACCGGTGTAGGCGGTATCGAGCTGAACGCCCATGAGCGGCGTGCGCGACGAACCCGTCGCGATGATCTCCTCCGCGACGCGTGCTGCGGAGTTGCTCGGGATGGCGAAGCCCAGGCCGATGTTGCCAGCCTCGCCTCCGATGGCCAGTGTCGCGATGGCCGAGTTCACGCCAATGACGTTGCCCGCGACATCAAGGAGCGGGCCGCCGGAGTTGCCAGGGTTGATCGCAGCATCGGTCTGCACGGCGTTGATGTACGAGACATCGGATGCGGACTCCCCGGCGATCACCGGACGATCCAGGGCACTCACGATGCCCGAGGTGACAGTGCCCTCGAGGCCCAGCGGATCGCCGATCGCCACGACGACGTCGCCGACGCGCACGCGGTCGGAGTCGCCGAGGGACAGTGACGGCAGGCCGTCACGATCGACCTTCACCACGGCGAGGTCGTAGGAGGCGCTCGTACCCACGACCCGTCCGGCGCTGCGCTCTCCGTCGGCGAAGACGACCTCCAGACCCTTGCCGTCGCCGACGCTGACGACGTGGTTGTTCGTCAGGATGTAGCCGTCGGGCCGGATGACGAATCCCGAGCCGCTGCCGAGGTCGCCGACGACCAGTGACACGACGGCGGGCAGGGTCTGCTCGGCGATCTCGGCGATCTCCCCCGCGGCGCCGATCGCCGGAACGGCAGCAGCAGATCCCTTCGCAAGGTCCGCGGCCTCCGCGACCGGGGGGTCCTGGAGGCTGCGTCCGATCGCGAAGCCCGCGATGCCCGCGAACGCCCCGACGATCGCCGCCACGACGGCCGCGACGAGGACAGTGCCGACCAGGCCGAGCCCCCGGCGTCGGGCCGGCGGGGACGCCGGCGGGTACGGACTCGTCGCCAGCGAGGGCACGACCATAGGCGCGGGAGTCGGTGCGGGGATGGGCGCAGGGGACGGCACGGGGCCGGTCTGGTCGCTCATGGGGTCTCCCGGGTGCCGGTGCTCAGGCCTGCTGCGGGGGCAATCGTCGCACGCCCCGGCTCAGCACGCTCCCGCCGGGAACCGCCTCAAGTAGGCTGCCGACCGTCCGGACCCGCACCGGGGCCCTGTTCAGGAGGTGCGCCATCGCCGCCGACGACACCCGTCCGCCCACCGCCGCCACCTGGCAGTTCGCCAGCGCCTGGAGCGAGGAGTCCGAGGCGGTGGTCGAGGCCCGCGGCCGTGGCGCCGAGCTCGGCTGCCGTGCGGTCAGCCGGCCCGCCGCCGCCCTGCTGCGCCTGCTCGCGGCGACCATCTCCGCTCAGGCGACCGTCGAGATCGGCACGGGCGCAGGTGTGTCCGGGACTGCGCTGCTGTCCGGAATGGTGCCCACCGGTGTCCTGACCAGCATCGACATCGAGGCCGAGAACCAGCGCGCTGCGCGCGAGACGTTCACGGCGCTGGGATACGACCACACCCGCGTGCGGCTCATCGCCGGACGCGCGCTGGATGTCCTGCCACGGCTGTCCGATGCGGCCTACGACCTGGTGTTCGTCGACGGCGATCCGACCGAGTACCCCGCTGTGCTCGTCCAGGCCAAGCGACTGCTGCGCATCGGCGGCCTCATCGTGTTCGACGCGATGCTGGCCGACGGAGCGATCGCGGATGCTGGCGCACGCGATCCGGAGACCACGGCGATGCGCGACACAGCAGCCATGATCCTGGACGACGCGGACTGGATGCCGGCCCTCCTGACGGTGGGCGACGGCCTGCTGGTCGCCCGGCTGGGCCATCGCTCCTGATCACCCGATACAGCAGTGGGCCCCGGACCGTGCGGTCCGGGGCCCACTGCTGTATCGGGTGATCAGGGCCGTTTCGGGTGATCAGGCGAACAGCGCCAGCAGGGCATCGCCGAGATTCTTGGCCTCCTCGCCGTTCAGCTCGACGACGAGGCGGCCACCTCCTTCGAGCGGAACGCGCATGACATAGCCACGGCCCTCCTTGGTCACCTCGAGCGGGCCATCGCCCGTCCGCGGCTTCATCGCGGCCATGTGCTCCCCTTCCATCGGTGTGCTGGGGCCGGGGCGGCCCCAGCGCTCCCCGCGCCGGACGCGGGCTCCCCATTATCCCGCGCGGGCCTGAACGTCCCGTCGGCGGGTCGGACCGAAGCCAGCGGGCTCAGCCGGGCTGGGCCCCGACTCCCCGTCTGCGCGGGCGGCCCGCCTCGACCCACGCCGCGAACGCCCTCAGCGAGCGCCGCACCCCGGTGAGGAACGCCGGTCGCGTGACCGACCAGCCCACGCGGCCGAGCACCCCGAGCGGCAGGTCGAGTTCCTCGCTCCAGATGAAGCGGCTGCGGCCCGCAGGCAGCGCGACCACCTCCATGGTGCCCGTGCCGCGGACGACCGCTCCCGTGTGCAGGACGTCCACCCGATGGGGTGGGTCCCAGCGGGTGACGACCATGACATCCCAGAAGCCGACCGGGCCAGCACCCGTCCACGCGGCGATCTCGGACCCGACGCTCCGGCCGTCTCCGCGCCGCACCTCGACGCGCGTGCCGAGCATCCACTCCCCCTGCGCCGGCCAGTCGGTGAAGCCGGCGAACACGACGTCGACGGGTGCGTCGACGACCACGTCCAGGGCCACGGGGACCCGAGCGCCCACGTCAGCCCCGCGCCTCACCGCGCCGGCCGTCACGCAGGTCGGCCACCTGCTGCTCGAGATCGGCGATGCGCGCATCGACCTCGTCCATCCGGTAGCCGCGCAGGACCACGTCGAAGTCCGACGGGGTGCGGGCCGGTCGCAGCTCGGGCTCGGCTGGTGCGAGCCCCCCACCCCAGCGGCCGGTCGCGTAGGCGACGGCACCGCCGATGACGAGGATCACCAGCACGGCGAACACGAATGACATGTCGGTATTGGACCACGCGGTGCGACGCATCGCGCATCGCGGGCTCACTGTCGCGCCGGCGCTCCCCCCGACCAGGCCGCCGCGATCACGTCGAGCGCGTCGTCGACGGTCGTCGTCCAGTGCGCGTGCGCGATCGCGTCGTCCTGCACGAACCCGCGCTCCCGCCAGTGCTCCAGGAGGCGGTGCAGGTGATCGAAGTCCCCCCACGGGTCAAGGACGACGACCGGCTTGTCGTGCATGGTGAGGCTGCGTGCGGTCCACGCCTCGATCAGCTCCTCGAGCGTGCCGATGCCGCCCGGCAGCGCGAGGAAGGCATCCGACCGATCGTCCATCACGCCCTTGCGATGCCGCATGTCGCGCGTGACGACGAGCTCATCGGCATCGAGGTCGGCGACGTCGCGATCCATGAGCGCCTCGGGGATGACACCGATCGTGCGGCCACCAGCGTCGCGCGCCGAGCGGGCGAGGGCGCCCATCATGGAGATCGACCCGGCTCCGGAGACGAGGGTCCAGCCACGCCCGGCGATGCCCCGGCCGACCTCGGCGGCGAGGTCGAGGTAGCGGGGGTCGATCCGCAGGCTCGAGGAGCAGAAGACGCACACCGCCGGCACGGCCGCACCCTAGCGTCGGCTCGATACTAGTTGCACGTTCAACCATCGACTGCTACGCTATAGTTGTTGAACACTCAACCAACAGACTCAGAGACGGCTCACAACCCGCCCATCCCCGACCGAGGAGACCGCATGACCATTCCCGCGTCCGAGAGCACCGGCATCGCCGCGGCGACCGGCACCTGGGTCATCGACCCGACCCACACCACGATCGGTTTCAGCGTTCGCCACGCGATGATCGCCAAGGTCCGGGGCCGGTTCGGGGAGTTCGAGGGCTCCTTCACCATCGACGGTGCCAACCCGGCCGCGTCGTCGGCCCAGGTCACCATCGCCGCCGCCAGCATCGACACCCAGAACCCCGACCGTGACGGGCACCTGAAGTCGCCCGACTTCCTCGACGTCGAGGCGTACCCCACGATCACGTTCACGTCGACGTCGGCCTCCGTGCAGGGCGCCCAGGCAACCATCACCGGTGACCTCACCATCCACGGCGTCACCCGGCCCGTCACCGTCGAGTACGAGTACATCGGCACCAGCCAGGACCCGTGGGGCAACACGCGCATCGGCTTCGAGGGCAGCGCGAAGATCAGCCGCAAGGAGTTCGGGCTCACCTGGAACGCCGCACTCGAGACCGGTGGCGTCCTCGTCGGCGACGACATCACGTTCGTGCTCGACGTCGAGGCCGTCAAGCAGGCCTGATCAGACTTCCCCGCGCGGGCCCTTCCCGCCCATGAGAACGGCCCCCGAGCACTCGCCCGGGGGCCGTTCTCATGACGGCGACAGCCAGGCGCGAAGCCGCTGCTCACACGAGTTCAGCTGGACGATCGGCACATGCTCATCACGCGTGTGGGCCAACGCCGGATCACCCGGCCCGAAGTTCAGCGCCGGGATGCCGAGCAAGGTGAACCGTGCGACGTCGGTCCATCCGTACTTGGGTCGGGGCTGCTCGCCGACGGCCCGGACGAAGGCCTGCGTCGCAGGCAGGTCGAGCCCCGGGCGAGCTCCGGGAGCCGCGTCGACCACCGTCACCTCGAAGCCGGTGAACACGTCGGCCACGTGCGCGATCGCATCGTCCACCGAGCGGTCCGGGGCGAAACGGTGGTTCACCGTGACGACGCACTCGTCGGGGATGACATTGCCCGCCACACCGCCCTCGATCCGCACGGCGTTCAGCCCCTCGCGGTACTGCAGGCCGTCGATCACCGGCGTGCGCGGCCGATAGTCCCGGAGACGGTCGAGGACCTCGCCCGCGGCGTGGATGGCATTCGCGCCGAGCCACGACCGCGCGCTGTGCGCGCGCACGCCCTCCGCACGGACCTGCACCCTCACAGTGCCCTGGCAGCCCGCCTCGATGCCGGCATCGGAGGGTTCCATCAGGATGGCCAGGTCCGCATCGAGCAGGTGCGGGTGCTGGTCGGCCAGCCGCTTCAGACCATTGAGCTCGGCCTCGACCTCCTCGCACTCGTAGTACACGTAGGTGACGTCGCGGACTGGCGCTGCGACACTCGCCGCAAGCGACAGCGACACCGCGACACCGCCCTTCATGTCGCACGACCCCAGCCCGTAGAGGAGGTCGCCCTCGACGCGGTGCGGCAGGTTGCCGTGCTCGGGCACGGTGTCGAGGTGCCCGCCGATCAGCACGCGCTCGCCGCGATCGAGGTGCGTGCGAGCCACCACCGTGTTGCCGTGGCGCACCACCTCGAGCCACGGCACCGTAACGAGCGCCTGCTCGACGAGGTCGGCGAGCGGACCCTCGTGGCGCGACTCGCTGGGCACGTCGACCAGCGCGGCCGCGAGGTCCACCACATCGGAGCCGAGGTCGAGCGGGGCCGGAGCGGTCACGTCGCTACGGTAGCCGCATGACGTCAACGGCACCGATCCGCACGACCGGGAGCGCAGCAGCCCTGGGCCTGGCCACCTACGACGGCGAGACCCTGCTCGAGGCCTGGTACCCCGAGCCCGCCCTCGGATCCGACCCGATCGACGTCCCGACCCTCGAGGCTGCCGCGGAGTCGGATGCGGTGCGCGGCGTCACCGTGCGCACCATCGCCACCGTCATCGAGGACCTGCAGGCACCGCCCGCCGACACCGCGGACGCGTACCTGCGCCTGCACCTGCTGTCGCACCGGCTCGTGCGCCCGCACGGGATCAGCCTGGACGGCATCTTCGGCATCCTGCCGCTGGTCGCCTGGACGAGCATCGGTCCCGTCCCCCTGGACCGACTCGCCGAGGTGCGGCTGCACATGCGCAGACGGGGTCAGCACCTGACCGTGCACGGTGTGGACCGCTTCCCGCGCATGGTCGACTACGTGGTGCCCAGCGGCGTACGGATCGCCGACGCCGACCGTGTGCGCCTCGGTGCCCACCTGGCTCCCGGCACCGTCGTCATGCACGAGGGCTTCGTCAACTTCAATGCGGGCACGCTCGGCACCTCGATGGTGGAGGGGCGCATCTCGGCGGGCGTCGTCGTGGGCGACGGCTCCGACATCGGCGGCGGCGCATCGATCATGGGCACGCTCTCCGGTGGGGGCACGGAGGTCATCAGCATCGGCACCGGCTGCCTGATCGGGGCGAATGCCGGCGTCGGGATCTCCCTCGGCGACAACTGCGTGGTCGAGGCCGGCCTGTACGTGACGGGCGGATCCAAGGTGAACCTTCCCGACGGCACCGCGGCCAAGGCACGGGAGCTCTCCGGCGCATCGGACCTCCTCTACCGCCGCAACTCGCAGACCGGTGCGATCGAGGTCGTCGTGCGTACCGGCACCTGGGGCGGGCTGAACGCCGCCCTGCACGCGAACGACTGAGGCGCAGCAGTAAGGGCCTGCTCGCGGGGACCGACCGCGGTGCCGTTCTTCAGGCCTCTCGCGGCGTCGACCACCGCGCCTGCCTGCCCAGCGCTGCAGCGATGAGCGCCGGGATCGTTGCCCGCACCGTGACCACGGTCATCAGCATCCAGTAGAGCAGGGGGTACAGCGGCGCAACGGCCAAGGCCCACCCGGCTCGGCGCTCGTAGCGCATGTCGAGGAGTACGCCGACGGTCAGTTGCAGCAGGGCTGCAGTCGCCAGGAGCATGCCCCAGGCATTGGGAATCGCGGGAAATGCCCCCGTGGGCGCATCCAGTACGACGAGGAGCGCCCAGAAGGCAACGAACAGCAGGAACAGGTGCGCCCAGAGGACCGAGAGCGCAGCCTCCGTCACGACTCCCCACTGGCGCCGATACCTCCACCGCCAGGCGCGTGATCCATGGGCTGCCAGCACCTGGGCCAGCCCACCCGCCCACCTGACACGCTGGCGCCACAGTCCTCCCAGCGTCGAGGGAACCGTCATGCCCACGAGCGCCCTTGGTTCGTAGCGCACGTCGTAGAAGCGCATCTGCAGCTTCCACGCGACATCGATGTCCTCGGTGAGTCGGTAGGGATCGAACATGTCCACGTCCTTGAGGGCGCTCACCCGAAAGGCGCTGATGACTCCCGATATCGCGAGTATCCGACCCCACACATGCTGGGCGCGCCTCAGCAGCGAGACGATCGATGAGAACTCGACCACCTGGAGCTCGGTAAGGAGGTTCTCTCGATTCACGACCCGCGGATTGCCCGTCACGCAGCCAACACGCGCGAGACGCGCAAAATGCGCGCAGATGTAGCGCAGAGCCCTGCGATCCAATGCACTGTCCGCATCGACCACCACGACGACTTCGGTATCCACCAGCCGCATCCCATGGTTCATGGCCATGGACTTGCCTTCATTCACCTCCTTCCGGAGCCTTCGGAAGCGTGGGTCGCGCGCGACGTGTCGATCGGCGATGGCCGTGGTGTCGTCCGACGAGGCATCGTCCACCACGAGCACACGGAACTCTGGGTAGTCCAGATCGTGCAAGGCCTCCAAGGACGTATCGAGGTGACGTGACTCGTTGAAGGCAGGCACCAGAATCGTCACGGAGGGAAGTTCGGCATCGGAAACCTCATAGAAGGCCTCATCGTCGTCGCCTTCACGGATCAGGCGGAAGACCACGGCGGTCGAGATCCATACCAGGGACGTGACCAGCGGGTAGAGAGCGAGGAACGCCATGACGGCGAGGAAGATCCACGAGCTCTGCACCGCGAGGGCGATGGAGTCGATCATTGAGCGCCGTCGGGGCAGATCTCCACGACATCGTCGACCAGCGTCAGTCGAGTGGCATGCGCCTCGAGGGACCCTGCCACCACGATCACTGGTCGACCCAGCTGATCCCGAGCGGGAAGAGGCCCTGGGTCGGCTGTTGCCCGACGTGGACCCTTCCGACGGTAGATCCTGCGGTTCCAGCGGATCCAGACCAGGGTCACGAGCACTGTGGCGACCACTCCGAGTGCCAGCCAGGCGATGAACCAGAGGTCGATATCGCCTGAGGTCGCGGCGCGCCACCAGCCGATGACGAACAGGACGACGCCCAGAACGAAGACCAGAAGCCGAGCAACCGTCCCACGCACCATGACTTCCGGCCCCCCGCTTCGTGACCCCCGAACCTACCCCCTCCGCGCCTGGCGCGACAGGCCCGCGTCCATGGCCTTGCGCGCCTCGCGAACCTCGGACCGATCGGAGACCTCCGGCACTCCGACCTGCCAGAACGCGCCGCCCTCCGTCCAGTCGGACTCACGGACCTTGGTGACGATCACCGTGGTGCGATCCGCCTGCCGCGCAGTGACCAGCGCGGCAGCGAGCTCATCGCGGCTGTGCACTTCGATGGCGAGGGCTCCGAGCGCCTCCGCGTGAGCGCGGAAGTCCACACGTACGCCGCTTCCCGGTCCCCGTGAATCGCGGAGCATGTTGTTGTACGACGCTCCGCCCTGACCGCGCTGGAGACGCTCGATCACGGCGTACCCCTCGTTGTCGCACACGATCAGGGTGAACTTCGCGCCCGAGAGGATCGAGGAGTAGACCTCCGAGTTGAGCATCAGGTACGAGCCATCGCCGACCAGCGAGAACACCTGGCCACGAGAGCGCGCGAGCGCAGCACCCCAGGGGCCTGCTGTCTCGTAGCCCATGCACGAGAAGCCGTACTCGCAGTCGAAGGTCGCGATGCCCAGACTCATCCAGTTGATGTTCAGCTCACCGGGCAGGCCTCCAGCCGCCGTCATGACGTAGTCGTCGGGAGTGGCCTGGGCGTGCACGAGACCCACCACCTGCGCATAGCTCGGGGGCCAGGCGCCGTCATCCTCGATGCGCCCGTCGACGAACTCCTTCAGCTCGCCGCGCAGCTCCTGCGCACGGCCCTCCCACGTGGTGGATGCGTGCCACCCATCCAGTGCGGCATCGAGGTCCGCCAGCGCCTCGCGGGCATCCCCCACGACCGGCAGCGACCGGTTCTTGACGGCATCGAACCGCGCCGCGTTCACCGCGACGATCGGAGTGGCTGCGTCGACGAGGGTCCACGACCCCGTGGTGAAGTCCTCCAGCCGGGTGCCGATAGCCAGCACGACGTCGGCCTCCGCGACCACCGCGTTGGCCGCGCCGGCGCCCGTCACGCCGACGGCACCGGAGTAGCTGGGGTGGGTCGCGAGCAGCGACGACTTGCCGGCGACGGTCTCGACGACCGGGATCGCGAAGCGCTCCGCGAAGGCCGCGAGCTCGGCCTCTGCGCGCGAGTAGTGGACGCCGCCGCCCGCGATGATCACAGGGCGCTGCGCCGAGCGGATCACGTCGACCGCGGCCTGCACCTCGACGCGATCCGGACGCGGGCGCGGGATCTGGCGGACCTGCCGATCGAAGAGCGACACCGGGTAGTCGTACGCCGTGGCCGCGACGTCCTGCGGAAGCCCGAGGAAGGCCGGACCGCAGTCGGCCGGGTCGAGCATCGTCGCCACGGCGTGCGGCAGCGAGCTGATGACCTGCGCCGGGTCGGTGATGCGGTCCCAGTAGCGAACGACGGGGCGGAACGCGTCGTTCACGGTGGTCGAGGGGGTCCCGAAGTGCTCCACCTGCTGGAGGACGGGATCGGGAAGTCGGGAGTTGAAGGCATCGCCGGAGATGAACAGCACGGGCAGCCGGTTGGCCATCGCCATGCCCGCGGCCGTGACCATGTTGGTCGCACCGGGGCCGATCGACGACGTGCACACCATGATCTGCTGCCGGCGCATGGCCTTCGCGAACGCAGCGGCGGCGAGGCCCATGCCCTGCTCATTCTGGCCGCGCCACACGGGGATCTCGTCGCGGTGCATCTCCAGGGAGTGCCCCAGGCTCGTGACATTGCCGTGTCCGAAGATCGCCATCACCCCCGGGAAGAGGGGGACTTCCTGCCCATCGACGACGACGCGCTGCGCGATGAGGTAGCGCACGACCGCCTCGGCCGTGGTGATGCGCACGGTCGGCTCAGCGGTCACCGGGCACCTCCGCGGCGAGGTCGACCACCGGCTCCCAGGTGCGTGACTCCCACGAGTCAATCACGGCCTGCTGCACGCTGACGACGTCGACCGCCTCGCTGAAGCCCGGCGAGAACGACCCCCCGGTAGCGAGCGACTCCAGGAAGCAGAAGTCCTCGATCGCGACGAGATCCTCGAATCCGATGGCGTTCGCCTGGCCGGGCACGAAGGCGCCGTGGAACGGGAAGCGGTCGCCGCCGAAGACGGTGGTGTAACCGGAACTGGGATCGGTCGTGAGCCGGTAGTACTGGAGCTCGTTGATCCGCTCGAGGTTCCAGGCGAGCGCGCCCTTCGTCCCGTAGACCTCGAAGGCATTGCGGCTCTCGGGGCCGACCATGGTGCGGCTGGTCTCGAAGGTCCCCGTGGCACCGTTGCTGAAGCGGCAGAGCATCGACGCGAAGTCCTCGTTCTCGACCTCGCCGGTGGGGTCCTCCGGGCGCCCGCGGCCGTAGTGGCTCGCAGCCCCCGTCGGCAGGGGACGGCGCGGGATCGTGGTGTTGCGCATGCCCACGACCTCGGCGATCGGTCCGACGAGGAACTGCGCCATGGACACCGAGTGGCTGAGGATGTCGCTGGTCACGCCGTAGCCGGCCTGGTCCATCAGGAAGCGCCACGTGAGCAGGCCGAGCTCGTCGCTGCCGTACATCGACAGGAAGTGCCCGCGATAGTGCGTGATCTCGCCGAGCTCGCCCGAGGCGATGAGCTCGCGCGCGTGCAGCACGAGCGGTGCCCACAGGTAGTTGTAGCCCACACCCGTGTGCACCCCGGCTGCGACGGCGGCACGGTAGGCGGCAACGGTCTGCTGCGGCTTGCCCCCGATCGGCTTCTCGCTGAACACGGCCTTGCCCGCAGCGCAGGCGGCCTCGATCATCGGCACGTGCAGCATGTTGGGCGCGGTCACCCACACGGCGTCGACGTCCGGGGCCGTGACCGCCTCCTGCCAGTCGGCGACGGACCGCTCGAAGCCGAAGTCCGCCACGGCCCGCTCGCGCCGATCGGCCTCGGTGTCCGCGCACACGACGAGGACGGGGTCGAAGGACCGCTGGGGGAACAGGGAGGGGATGCGAAGGGCCGAACGGCTGTGCGCCTGGCCCATCCAGCCCAGTCCCAGCACCGCGATGCCGATGCGCCTGCTCATGCCGTTCCTTCCCTTCGGCGTCCCGCCGCCGTCGTCCACGGCAGCCGGGGATCCGGCTGCTGTCCCTGCCATGCGTCCCGGATCCAGTGGTGCTCGGGGTCGTCGCAGAAGGCCATCGTCCGATCCTCACCTGGCCCGGCGAGGACGTTGAGGAAGTACATCGGGTACTCGGGCGGGGCGACCGACGGGCCGTGGTATCCCTCGGGGACGAGGTAGACATCGCCGTCGTGGATCGTCACGGTCTCGTCGACGGACCCGTCGACGGTGTACACGTGGAACAGGCCCTGGCCCGTCTCGTGGCCGTGCGGTCCGTCCTCGCGGCCCATGCGGAAGTAGTAGATCTCCTCGTTGCTCACCGTGCACTCGCCGATCCCGTCATGGCGATGCGGCGGCCAGGACGACCAGTTGCCCCCGGGCGTGATGACCTCGCACACGTTGATGCGATCGGCCCCCGTGAAGGATCCGGGGGTCGCGATGTTGGTGACCTGGCGCGTGGCGCGGCCTGCGCCGCGCACCTCCACGGGCACGTCGGCGGCGGCGATCCGGGCGACCGGGTACCGCTCCGTCGCGCGTGCGGTGCACAACGCCACCTCGCCACCGGTGCCGGCGATGGTCACCTCGGACCCCAGGGGGATGTAGAGCCAGTCGCTGACGGCGTCGAACACGCCGATGCGCCCGTCGAGCCGGAACGGCGCGCCATCCACCGTGACGTCGACGTCGCGCGCCGACAGTGGCACGAGGACGCCCTCGTCATCGGTCATCGTCATCGTGATGACGGTGCCGGGCCGCAGCGTCCACACGCGGAGGCCGGAGTACGTCCATGGTGCCGTCGCCGGCGTGACGACGACATCGGCGTCGCCCTCGCGCAGCGAGCCTGCGGGTCGGAACCAGGTCATGCGGAACCTCCGGAGGTGTCATGGACGATCGCTGCAGCCCGCGACACCGCGGCCTCGACGTCGTCGTCGTGCGGATAGAGCAGCGTGCGGCCGGCCACCAGCCCGCGCACGTTGGGCTGTTCCATGGCGGCCCGCCAGCGGTCGAAGGTACGCCCTGCGTCCGCCCCGGGATCGCCGCCCAGCATCAGGATCGGCATCGTGGTGGCCGAGGCGACCAGGTCCATGCGATCGCTTCCCGGGATCTTCAGCCACGTGCGCGCGGACGACGACCCCAGGCCGGAGGCGATCGCGACCACCTTGACCAGTGCCTCGTCGGAGGTGTCGAGCACCGCACGGCCACCGGCGTCCTTGATGTACGGCAGCGGCTCGATCATCGCCATCAGCCCACGGTCCGCGAGTGCGGTTGTCGCAGCGGCCACGGACTCGAGGGTCGACGCGGTGCCGGGATCGTGATGGTCGATGCGCAGGAGTGTCTTGCCACCGTCGAGGCCCCGGCTCTCGACGTGGTTGACGTCGTAGGCCGTCATGCGATCGTCGATCTCCCACGTGGCCCCGATGATGCCCCCGCGGTTCATCGTCCCGATCGCCAGTCGGTCGTCGAGGGCACCGAGCCAGGCGAGCTCCTCGAGGATGTCGGCGCTGGCCAGGACGCCGTCGACGCCGGGCACGGCCAGTGCCCGCGTGAGGCGGTCGAGCAGGGTGTAGCGGTCGGCGACGGCCAGCGGATCGCCCGACGCGGCGAGCATCCCGCGTGCGGTGTGATCCGCGGCGAGGATCAGCAGGCGGCCGTCGGCCCCGGCGATCGTTCGCCGGCGGCGGGCGAGCAGGCGGTCGTGCAGCTCTGCGGGGTGGAACACCCGGGCATCGATCAGCGCGCGGTAGCGCTCACGGTCCAGCGTCATGCCGCACCGCCCAGCAGGGCGTCCAGCTCGTTGAGCGTCGGCATCGCGTCGGCGCAGGTCAGGCGCGACGACACCAGCGCGCCGGCGGCATTGGCGAGCACGCCGATCCGCTGCGCATCCCACCCCGCCAGCAGTCCGTGGCACAGCGCGCCGCCGAAGGCGTCGCCGGCACCGAGACCGCAGACCACCTCGACCGGGTGCGGGGCGACCCGCCAGCGCCCCTCCGCGCTCGCCATCAGCACACCCTCCGCGCCGAGCTTCACGACCGCGAGCGACACCCCGGCATCGAGAAGGGCATCCGCCGCAGCGTCAGGCTCGCGGGTGCCCACGGCGACCTCGCACTCGTCGCGGTTGCCCACGACGACGCTCGACCTCGCGATCGCCTGCTCTGCGGCGCTGCGGGCTGCGGCCACGTCGACCCAGAGCGAGGGCCGGTAGTCGAGATCGAGGACGGTGTGGGGTGCTCGGGCACGTGCGTCCATCCAGCCCATGGCGGTGGTGGCCGTCCTGCCCTGGGCCAGGGCGCTCAGGCTCATCCACAGCAGCCGGCACCCGCGGACCACGTCGGCCGGGACGTCCTGCGGCTCCATCCCCGTGTCGGGCGCGGCCTGGCCCCGGTAGAAGACGACCTGCGGGCTCTCCGGCGGCTCGAGCGCCGCGAGGGCGAGCGGGGTCTGCCCTCCGACGGCGGTGCCGACGTAGGAGGTGTCGACCCCCCAGCCGGCGAGCCGGGAGCGCACGTAGGCCCCGAAGCCGTCGTCGCCGACCCTTGTAGCGATGGCCGCCCGGTGGCCGAGGCGGGCCGCCGCGACCGCGACATTGGTCGGGCTGCCGCCCACCGACTTCACGAAGGTCTGCTGCCCGTCGAAGCCCACCGAGGGCTCGGTCGCATAGAGGTCCACGCTGACCCGACCGACGCTCAGGACGTCGATCACGCCCGGGACCCTCGCATGCCCGACCTTTCGTTGGAACGTTCCAAGATCGTGGCACACTTGGCAGGGCCGCGCAAGGCTGCGACCACCCCATCGGATCGAGAGGTGCCCCATGAGGATCCTCGTCATCGGTGCCGGCCGCATGGGCGCCATCCGGACCGAGGACCTCGCCGCGGACCCGCGGGTCGACCAGGTGCTCGTCACGAACCGGACCCCCGCCCGGGCCCGCGAGCTCGCCGACCGTTTCGGTGCCGTCGACATCCCCTGGGACGAGGCGACGACCCACGACGCCGACGCGATCGTCGTGGCCGTGGGCACCGACGCGCACGATGCCCTCCTCGAGGCGATCCTCCCTCGACGCGTCCCGGTGCTCTGCGAGAAGCCCATCGCCATGACGCTCGCCGCGACCGAGCAGGTGATTGCCGATGCGCAGCGCTTCGGCACTGCCCTGCAGGTCGGCTTCCAGCGGCGCTTCGACCCCGGCATCAGCGGCGTGCACACGGCGATCTCGTCAGGAAGGCTCGGCATCGTCTACTCGCTGACGCTCACCGCCCACGACCACCAGCCCTCCCCGCGAGAGTTCATCGCCGGGAGCGGCGGCATCTTCCGCGACATGCATGTGCACGACTTCGACCTCGTCCGCTGGCTCACCGGCAGTGAGGTGGAGACCGTCTACGCGTCGAGTGCCGTGCGCGCGCACGATCAGTACGCCGAGTTCGACGACGCCGACGTCGCCGCGATCCATGCGGTCACCACGAATGGCGTGCAGGTAGTGATCACCGGGACCCGCCACGACGCGCTCGGCCACGACATCCGGCTCGAGGCCTTCGGGTCACAGGACTCGCTCGCCGCCGGCCTGACCTCACGCACGCCGCTGCGCGCCCTCGACGGGGACCTGCCGGTCAACCGCGACCCCTACATGGGCTTCGTCGACCGCTTCCGCGAGGCGTTCCGCAACGAGACGGGCGCCTTCGTGACGCTGGCGCAGGGAGAGTCACCGAATCCCTGCCCGCCGGACTCCGCGCTGGAGAGCCTGCGCATCGCGATCGCCTGCGAGAGGTCGATCGAGCGTGGCCGACCTGTCCGTGTCGCCGACGTCAGCGACGATCCGACAACGGGCTAGCGCTCCCCCACAGGCACGTAGTCCCGCAGCGGCTCGCCGATGTAGACCTGGCGCGGACGCCCGATCTTTGTGTCGGGATCGTTGATCATCTCCGACCACTGCGCGATCCAGCCGGGCAGGCGCCCGAGCGCGAACAGCACCGTGAACATCTCGGTCGGGAAGCCCATCGCCTTGTAGATGAGCCCGGTGTAGAAGTCCACGTTCGGGTAGAGCTTGCGCTCGATGAAGAAGTCGTCGGCGAGCGCCACCTCCTCCAGCCGGAGCGCGATGTCGAGCAGGGGATCGGTGACGCCGAGCTGCCCGAACACCTCGTAGGCCGTCTTCTTGACGATGGCCGCACGCGGGTCGTAGTTCTTGTAGACACGGTGGCCGAAGCCCATGAGCTTGACGCCGTCCTGGCGGTCCTTGACCTGTCGGATGAAGGTGTTGACTCCGCCACCCTGTGCCTGGATGTTCTGCAGCATCTCCATGACCGCCTGGTTCGCGCCGCCGTGCAGCGGGCCGAACAGCGCGTTGATGCCGGCCGAGACTGACGCGAAGAGGTTCGCGTGGGACGAGCCGACGAGGCGCACGGTGGACGTCGAGCAGTTCTGCTCGTGGTCGGCGTGCAGGAGGAGCAGCTGGTTCAGCGCCCTGGAGAGCACGGGATTGATCTCGTACGGCTCCGCCGGCACGCCGAAGGTCATGCGCAGGAAGTTGTCGATGAATCCCAGCGAGTTGTCCGGGTAGAGGAACGGCTGGCCGACGGCCTTCTTGTGGGCGTACGCCGCGATCGTCGGCACCTTGGCGAGCAGGCGGATCGTTGAGATCTGCACCTGGCGCGGGTCGAACGGGTCGAGGGAGTCCTGGTAGAACGTCGACAGCGCGGACACCGCGCTCGACAGGACGGCCATGGGATGCGCGTCGCGGGGGAATCCGTCGAAGAACCGGCGCAGGTCCTCATGCAGCATCGTGTGCATGCGGATGCTGTGCTTGAACTCGGCGAGCTGCTCCTCCTGAGGGAGCGAGCCGTAGATGAGCAGGTAGGCCGTCTCTAGGAAGGACGACTGCTCCGCCAGCTGCTCGATCGGGTACCCGCGGTACCGCAGGATGCCCTTGTCGCCATCGATGTAGGTGATCGCCGACGTGCAGGACGCGGTGTTCATGAAGCCTTGGTCAAGGGTCACATGACCGGTGGTCTTCAGCAGGGGTGCGATGTTCAGGCCCGGCTCGCCGACGGTCGAGGCGACCTCGGGCAGGGGCAGGTCGCCCGCCGGGAATTTCAGACTGTAGTCAGACACCAGAAACCTCCTGCCGCGAGCCTACCGAGGCACCGGAGGCGGCCTTGCCGGGGCGTCCGGGCAGCCCCTACGACTGCAGCCGGGCCGGCACCTGGTCGACCTGCGGATCGGTCGCCGTCATGGCCAGCCGCACGTGATGATCGCCCGCCGGGCCATAGAAGTCGCCCGGCGTCACGACGACTCCGCGCTCGGCGAACCACCGCACGGTGTCCCAGCACGGCTCGTCGCGGGTGATCCACAGGTACAGGCCTGCGTCGCTGGCATCGATGCGGAACCCGGCGGCGGACACCGCTGCCGCGAGCACGTCACGTCGCCGCCGGTACCGCTCCTTCTGCACGCGCGCATGCTCGTCATCGGCGAGCGCGGCAGCCGCCGCGGCCTGGATCGGAGTCGGCACCATCATCCCGGCGTGCTTGCGGACCAGCAGGATGGCCGCCACCAGCTCCGGATCGCCGACCAGGAAGCCGAACCGGTAGCCCGCGAGGTTCGACCGCTTCGACAGCGAGTGCAGGGCGAGCAGTCCACGGTGGTCCTCCCCGCAGACCGACGGATGCAGGATGGACACCGGCTCCCGGTTCCAGCCCAGTTCGATGTAGCACTCGTCGCTGGCCACCACCGTTCCGGTCGAGCGCGCCCACCCGACGATCTGCTTCAGGCGCTCGGGCGGAGTGACG
>JAFMFD010000085.1 GCA_017856385.1 Actinomycetota bacterium | reverse complement strand
GTGCGAGTGGTGACCCTCCCCCATGACATGCGCCTCGAGCACCTGGACCCGGGTGAGCAGGGTCGAGACGGCCAGGCCCACGGGATCCGGTGCCGTGGGGGTGTCGGTCTTGGGCCGGGTGTCGGGCTCCGCCGCCGTACCGTGGGCGATCACCTGACCCGGGACCCCGACGACCACGGAGTGCTCGTCCACCGAGCGGACCAGCACCGCGTTCGCGCCGATGCGCGAGTCGCTGCCCACGACGAGGTCGCCCAGCACCTTCGCACCCGCGCCGAGGGTCACCCGATCACCGATGGTGGGGTGCCGCTTGCCGTGGTTCAGGCTCGTGCCCCCGAGCGTCACCCCGTGGTAGATGGTCACGTCGGAACCGACCACGGCGGTCTCGCCGATCACGACGCCCGCACCGTGGTCGATGAACAGCCTTGGGCCGAGGGTTGCCGCCGGATGGATCTCGATGTTCGTCCAGAACCGGGTCATCTGGGAAAGGGCGCGCGCCGGGAAGTACGCCCCCCGCTGCCAGAGCGCATGGCTCACCCGGTGCGCCCAGACAGCGTGCACCCCCGGGTACAGCAGCGCCACCTCCAGAGAGCCTCGCGCAGCAGGGTCGCGCTCTGAGACCGACTGCAGGTCACTGCGCGCCGCGGACAGGACCTCGCCCGTGCGCCGACGCAGGTTCCCGAGGAACCCGGACATCACTCAGCCAGGCCGGCGAACAGGGCCGTGGAGAGGTAGCGCTCCCCGAATGAGGGAATGATCACGACGATGAGCTTGCCGGCATTCTCTGGACGCTGCGCCACCTGCGACGCGGCCCACAGTGCAGCGCCGGAGGAGATGCCGACGAGCAGGCCCTCCTCGGTGGCGGCGCGGCGAGCGGTCGCCATGGCGTCGTCGGCAGCGACACCGATGACCTCGTCGTAGACCTCCGTGTCCAGGATCGCGGGCACGAAGCCGGCCCCGATGCCCTGGATGGGGTGCGGCCCCTTCTGACCTCCCTGCAGGACGGGCGAGGCCGCGGGCTCGACCGCGATCACCTGGATCGCAGGGTTGTGCTCCTTGAGCACCTGGCCGACGCCAGTGATCGTTCCGCCGGTCCCGACACCGGAGATGAAGATGTCGACCTTGCCATCGGTGTCGCGCCAGATCTCCTCGGCAGTCGTGCGCCGGTGGATCTCCGGGTTGGCCGCGTTCATGAACTGCTGCGGCATGAGGTACTTGGGGTCGCTCGCCGCGAGCTCGGTCGCCCGCGCGATCGCGCCGCCCATGCCCTCCGTGCCCGGCGTGAGGATGAGCTCTGCACCGTAGCCGCGCAGCAGCGCGCGGCGCTCGAGCGACATGGTCTCCGGCATCGTCAGTACGATCTTGATGCCGCGCGCCGCGCAGACCATGGCCAGCGCGATGCCGGTGTTGCCGCTCGTGGGCTCCACGACGATGGTGTCGGGTCCGATGAGACCAGCCTCCTGGGCCGCGTCGATCATCGCGACGCCGATCCGGTCCTTGACCGAGTGGGCGGGATTGAAGAACTCGAGTTTGGCCGCCACCTCGGCATCCGCGCCATCGGTGAGGTGCCGGATGCGCACGAGGGGGGTGTTCCCGACGAGTTCAGTGATGTCATTGGCGATTCGCATGCGCGGATCATCCCATCCGGCTCGGCAGCGGGCACCTCAGGTCCCCGTCATTGCGACTCGTTCGCACCTGCCTCCAGGCCGCGCTCGACGGCGTCGAGAACGGCGGCCATCAAAGCCTCGCGTGCAGGGGCGGATGGGTCATCGCCGCACATGCGGACATACACGCCGACACCGACCCCCTCGATGTCCCCGTGCCCCATGGCGGGCAGGTCCACGACGTCCACGACCGGTCCGCTAGATGCGTCCGTGCTCACGAGCCAGCGCCCGAGGGCCTGCTGGCGATTGCAGGGGCCCGGCGGGCCGACCACTGCGGTGACCGGGACGCCCGCCAGCCCCGGCCAGGCGCGCGAGATCGACCGCACCGGGCTCTCGACACCGTCGACGAGCACAAGCGCCCCCACGTGAACGTGCGCGTCCGCAAGCCGGGCAGCAATCCATGCCCCGGCAGCCGCCCCCGCCGAGTGGCCCACCACCACAACCGGTCCGTCGACGCGCTCGGCACGCACCCGCATCGCGACGCGATCGAGATGGCGGGTGTTGTTCGTGCAGGTCGGCCACCACCAGGCCGACAGGTGCGGACGCACGACGGCTGCGTCCAGGGCCGAGCACCGGTCAGCCAGGTCGTCGAGGGCGCTGGGCCTGCGCGCGAAGCCGTGCAGGAGCACGACGGTGCCACGAAGCGGCATCAGTGGCCGGAGTCGAGGGGTTCGAGGTGCGTGTGGACCACCACGCCGGGCAGGGCATGGGCGAGCGCACCCTCGATCTCGTCGAGGACTGCGTGGCCTCGCGCAACCGACCAGTCGCCAGGCACCTCCACATGCAGCGAGACGAAGCGCTGCTGGCCGGACTGTCGGGTCTGGATTCCGTGGATGCGCACCTGGGGATGACCGGCAAGCACGTCATCTGTGCACGTGGTCACCAGGCGCACGTCGTCGGCATCGAGTGCGTGGTCCATCAGCCCATGTGTCGCGGAGACCACGATGCGACCTCCCACCCACATAATGTTCGCGGCGACGCCGAGCGCCACGATCGAGTCCAGGGGCAGCCACCCGGTCACGGCGACCAGCGCGAGCCCGACGAGCACGCCGACGGAGGTCCACACGTCGGTCAGCAGGTGGTGGCCGTCCGCGACGAGTGCCGAGGAGCGATGCCGGCGCCCCGCGCGCAGCACCAGGACGCCCACGAGCCCGTTAATGACCGTCGCCACCGCGGTGATCGTCAGGCCCAGGCCGAGGTCCTCCAGCGGCTCCGGCGTGACGAGCCGGGAGATCGCGCTGTAGACGATGACGCCTGCGGCGACGAGGATCATCATCCCCTCGGCACCCGCCGACAGGTACTCGGCCTTGCCGTGGCCGAACGGATGGGTGGCATCGGGCGGACGTGCGGCGATGCGCAGTGCGATGAGCGCGAGGATCGCGGCCACGAGGTTGACCACGGACTCCAGCGCATCGGACAGCAGCCCGACCGAACCCGTCAGCAGGTAGGCCCCACCCTTGAGCCCGATCGTGCTGACCGCGGCGGCGATCGACAGCCACGCCCACCCGGTGAGCGTCCTCTCCGCCGTGCGCGGACCGTGATCGTGACCCCTCATCGGTGGGCCTCGCTCGCAGCATCGATCTCGAGGGCGGCGCTGCCTCGTGACTTCGCCCGATGCAGCGCCCGGCGCGCCCGGGAGACCGCGTGCAGCAGGTCCTCGTCCGGGGTCCACACGACCGCACCGCATCCGACGGTGGCAGGGACAAGGCCCGCGTCCGACCTGATGGGGTGTTCGTTCACCTTGGCGAGCAGCGCGCGTAGCGCGTCGGCGGCCCCCGCATCCATCGGGGTGAGAACCACCAGGAACTCGTCATCACCCCAGCGCGCGACCCACTGCGTCTCGTTGCCCCACGACGTCGGGGTGCTCCTCTCGCTCGACTCCCCCGTCGACAGCTCAAGCTCGTCGAGGGCGTACCGCGTCCGACCGCCTATCGCGAAGAGGAGCGTGTCGCCGATCCCGCCTCCGTGTGCGTCGTTGAAGCCCGCGAGGTCGTCGACGTCGACCAGCGCGAGCAGTGCCGGACGTGGCGGAGGGTCTGCGGCGAACCGGGCGAGTATCAGGCTCCGCGTGGGCAGGCCGGTCACCGGGTCGAGCCCCTCTCCCTCGGCCCGTTCCCCGCCGGACGCAGGTCCGACCTGTGCGACCCCCGGCCTGCTCGGTGCTCGCGGCCGTCGATCCCGCGCCGCCGCCGCGATGACTGCTCCGCCCGCCAGGACGACCAGCCCGATGAGGATGGGCAGCGCGGAGCGCAGGTCACCACCCTGCGTCGTCACGGTGATCGCGATGCCGGCGACCACCGAGACGGCCGACACCACGGCCACAGCGACGGACCGCGACCATGCCGCTGCGAGGCAGGGCACGGCGGCGAGGAAAGCGACGGCCACGAGGGGCTGGGCACTCGCCAGGCCGATGGCCAGCAGGGCGCTCGAGCAGCCCACGGCCACGACGATGACGACCCCGTCACGTCGCTCCATCGCAGCCACCGATCCATTGTGGTGCCACGCGCCACTTCGACACTGCGCGGCGCGGGATTCCGGTCACACCTGTGCCAGCTCGGCAGGCGGCGCGTCGGCCACCCCAGCCTTCGCCCACCCCAGCGTCAGCCACCACAGCGTCAGCTAGGGCACCGACCCCTGCGGCTGCAGCCCCTCGCTGATCAGCTGCTGGAGCCGGCCCTCATCGACCGTGCTCCCGGTGTACTCGGACGCCTTCTTCAGCACCTTGGCCTCGGCCTCCGCGCGCTTGTCCGCGGGCTTGTCGGAGGCCGCCGCCCAGTCGCGGTACAACTCCCAGGCGAGCTCGCGGCTGCGCAGGGCCGCATTGACCCGTGCCATCTGCTCGTCCGTGGCACGCAGCCCCCATGTCTCCCGCAGGGCCTGCGGGAGGACATCGCGGTAGTCATGGCCGCCCTCGGAGAAGATGCCGGGCGTCGGGACCAGCGCGTTCTGCATGTCGAAGAAGGTGGTGAGGACCGTCATGCCCGGCAGCCACCGCGTGCCGCGTGGGGATCCGATGGGTCGGCTGGCGTCCGGCCCGAGCCAGGCGGGCTTGCGCCAGGCGACCTCGGCGCCGAACTTGGGAATGGGGTCGTCGCCGTTCATGAGCAGCAGGTACCGGACCTTCTTGCGCTCGGCCGCCGGTAGCGCACGCCAGTCGACGAGCGAACGGGGCAGGTACGCGGCACCCGGACCCACCTCGGGCGCGTCCGCCACCGTGCGCGTGCCCCAGAGCTCGCGGCGCCACTGGGTGGCGGCCGGTGTGCCGATCCAGAGCGCGGCGTCGATACCGGTGCCCGACAGGCCCATGATGCCGGTGCCCCGGAACATCTCCTGGCTGACCTGCGACCCGAGGCTCTCGCCGAACAGGAACACCTTCGGACGCCGGCGCTCGGGCATGCGGAGCAGCCGCTCGGCGATGCCCCGCATGACCATCTCGGTCTGCGCCGTGCCCGTGGGCACGCGGGTGAGCGACAGGGCGGACGGCAGCACCGAGTACTGGATCGCTGCGGAGGCGCAGTCACCGAGCATGAGGTACTCGAAGGTCTCGCAGGCGACGTAGTTGACGTAGCCGGAGCCGGTGGGCGAGAAGAGTGCGAAGGCCTTGCGCTCAAGCGCGTGGGTACGGTCGATCTCGGCGAGGAGCATCCGGGCCCGCTCCTCGTCCGTGCTGGCCATGTCGAGTGACGCGTACACGCGGATGGGCTGCATGGCCTGGTCGACGCCCATGACCGAGGCGATGCCCTCGGGCTGCAATGTCATGCCCAGCCAGCGCGCGCCCTCCCGCGTGACCTTCATCCAGTCGACCCCGGACTCCGGGCACCCCGTGATCTCGGGGACGGTCGGCGGCGTGCGCATGCCCGGCTCGACCGCTCCCCCTCCCTTGCTCAGCAGGGCGGACACCTTCGCGACCGCGAACCACACGGTGCCGACGGTGAGGGCCGCCGATGTCATCCGCCCCAGCATCCGGTGGTCCTGCGGCTCGCCACCGAGCAGCACCGTCGCGGCCCGCGAGGCCGCACCCGTCAGGGCGGACTCGAGGTGGGCCACGCCGTAGGTCGCGGCGGCCACGCCCACCCCGATGCCGGCGGACTGGGCCGGCGAGACGGTGCGCGCACGATCCTCGAGGAAGTACTGGCCGTTCGACTCGATGGATCCCGGCATAGGAGCGTCGATCGCCGAGCCGGGTCGCTGGTCCCACGGCCGCAGGCTCGCCCAGGAGCCCACGCCGACGGCGGCAGCGGCAGCCAGCGTGGCGGTGCGGCTCATGCCCTGGGCGCGCCCGTTGGCCACGGTGGTCAGCGCGCTCGCAGCAGCCACGGCACCCAGGGTCTGGGCGGCCAGCCGGATCACAGCGCGTCGACTGCTCTCGTGCTCCCGCCAGGCCAACGCCAGCGCGGCGCCCGCACCCACCGCCCCGGCGGCGCCCGCCACGGCCAGGCGGGCGGGCGAGGAGGCCTCCTCGGTCCTGCTGATACGCGAGGCGATGGCCCCCAGAAGTGCGTCACCTGCGGAGAACACTCCGTACGCTCCGGCGGACGTGACGCCGGTGATGATGGCCTGGTCCCGCGACGCCCGGGTGAGCAGGTTGGGCTGGTAAGAACGCGCCGCGGCGAAGGCCGCTCCGATGAGTCCTGCACCCGCCGCGTGGTCCATCTCTGCCTCCAGGCTCCGGCGACGCTCACGCCGGCCCGCCATCATGGCACGGAGGCCCGATTCCCCTGCGGCCCGATGTCCACGTCGCCATGTTCCGAGGGGCATCACGGACCCTGAGGAGATGACATGATCAGACGAGCGACGGCGGCAGCACTGATGAGCAGCGCCCTCCTTGTCGGAGGCGCCCTGCTCGGCGCCCCCACGGCTGTGGCGGCTGAGTCCTACGAGGAGTGCATGGCGACCACGGCTGGGACCCAGACCTGGGGCTGCTACAACCTCACGGTGAAGCCGACGACCGAGCCCTCGGCCGCTGTGGACCTCTTCTGGAACCTGAACACCAGCGCGGAGGGCTTCAGCAATGCGGACTGGAAGGGCGGCGTTGTACTGACCCGCTGGCCGGTGAAGGGCCAGTGGAAGAAATACCCGCCCCTTGAGGCCGTCCAGATCCCCGGTCCGCACGAGAAGTGCAATGACGATCGGATCAACGACGCCAACTGCTACCGAACCTTCTCCGGTCCCTCCGGGACGACCACGATCGAATTCGGGCCCAAGATGGCCGGCTACGTGTATGAGATGTACTCGCACGACTACATCTGCAGCACGGACAAGGACAGCTGCGGTCCTTCAGGCGGATCGATCGACAAGTACGTCTTCGTCCTGAAGGCCTACCAGTACACGAACAAGGCGGGTCAGACCTACCGGTCGCCCACCTGCCCGCCCAAGAGCAAGCGCTCCTCGAAGTGCACACCCGCGACCATCATCAAGCTCGCCGACAGCATCGGCGGCGGTGAGCCCGTGCCGCTGCCGGACTGAGCGACGCGCGCAGGAGTCATGGGAAGGGGGCCTGGTGCGATCACCGGGCCTCCTTCCCATGACTGACTCAGCTGCAGCCGGAGGTGCTCCCGCAGCCCTCGCGCACGTAGCACGAGCCCGACGGCCGCATCTTGATCCCGCAGGTCATGCACAGCGGGGCGTCGGAGGCCGTGCCGGCGATGGCGGTCTCCGCGTGCTTCGCCGCCACATAGCTGCCACCGTTCTCGTAGGCGATGGGACCGGCGGTCGAGCCCATGATCACCACGCGCATCTCCGCTGGCCCGCAACAGTGGCAGGAAGGACTTGATCGTCCGCACGGTGCCGACCAGCACCGTGCCCCGCCTGCCCTGCAGGTGTTCCACCAGAGCCTCGACACTGGACTGGTCCGTCACGTCCAGGTGCCACGCCTCGATCAGGTCGGACTCCGCAGCCAGAGCCGCCAGCCGCTCCGTACGGCCGGCACAGGCCACGACCGGATAGCCTTCCTGGGCCAGTGCTCTCGCGGTCGCCGCGCCGATGCCACCGCTGGCACCCCTCACGATGGCCGTGCCGCGCTCTGTCGCCATCACTCTCCCCACCCCCTCAATACGAGGGCGGGCGTCACGTCTCTTGACGCAACCCCCGCCTTGAATCCGCTCG
>JAFMFD010000084.1 GCA_017856385.1 Actinomycetota bacterium | reverse complement strand
CAGGCGCCCGGCAGTCCGGGGCACGCCGGCCGGAAGCACCCCGCGGAAGTAGACGACCCACAGGCAGTACACGACCACGAAGGTCAGCACGAGGAAGATCGGCGAGGGGATCTCCTCCTCCCGGTGCAGGGCAAGCACCAGGCGCACGAAGCTCTCGCCCAGGACGATGATGACGAGCTGCCCCATGCGCTCGCCGAGGTGCTCCCGATCCAGCCATCCGGAGGAGCAGGCCCTCCCGAGCAGGACGGAGAACAGCGGGAGCAGTGCCAGCCCCAGCGCAATGCCCAGGCACAACCCCGGGGCCAGCGCCACCGGCTGCGAGCTGAAGATCGACCCGGCAACAAGCACCACTGCAGAACCGCCCGTGGTCAATGCGACCACGCGCAGGGAGCCGGCATCGATGGTGGCACGCCTCGCCAGCAGCGCGTACACGCCGGCCGCGGTGCCGAATGCGGCCGCGAGGGCGAGGAAGCCGACGGTGTCGCTCAGGCCTCCGTCACGCGACGTCGCAAGGGATGCGATGACCACGGCCAGCATCTGCGCTAGCACGAGGATCCTCCTCAGACCCCAGTCCTCGCGCATGGCATTGAAGGTCACGACCGTCAGTAGCCACAGGATGCTCAGGATGAGCAGGGTGACGGCAAGCCAGAAGCCGTTGGCGAAGGTCGGCCGCTCAGCGAACAGGTCGCTGCCATGGATGACCGCCGCGACCATCACGAGGTCGTAGAAGAGCTCGAACCAGCCGACGCGCGGGTGATGAGCATTCACTGGCGTGGCCACCCTGGCCAGGCCCCGTCAGCCCCGTCGAGCGGCGTCGATGGCCGCGACGTCGATTCTGCTCATGGTCATCATCGCCTCGAATGCCCTCTTCGCCTCGTCACCGCCCGCCGCCATCGCCTCCGTGAGAGTCCGCGGCGTGATCTGCCAGGAGATCCCCCAACGGTCCTTGCACCAGCCGCACGCGCTCTCCTGGCCCCCGTTGCCCACGATTGCGTCCCAGTAGCGATCCGTCTCGGCCTGGTCCTCGGTGGAGATCTGGAAGGAGAAGGCCTCGCTGTGCGGGAAGAGCGGTCCGCCGTTCAGGCCGAGGCACGCGATGCCGACCACCGTGAACTCGACGGTGAGCACGTCGCCGGCCTGCCCGGAGGGGTAGTCGGCAGGTGCACGATTCACGGAGGTGACGAAACTGTCGGGGAACGTCGCCGCATAGAAGTGGGCCGCCTGCTCGGCCTCGGACTCAAACCACAGGCAGATGGTGTTCTTCGGCACCGACGTGTCGGCCATCGAGTCATCTCCTCGTTAGGCGTGGCGGGGCGGAGGAATGCAGCATGGCACAGGTGTGTGGGGGTGCGGTGGCCCTCGTCACCCGTTCGAGAATGCCGCGGCCAGCATCGCCACTGCCTCACGCCCGCAGCCCTCGGCGCTCCTCGGGCGTGCCTGCGCGGCTGCCGCAGCGCTGAAGCCCACCAGCGCCGGGAAGCCGAGCACCTGCGTCAGTGGGAAGAACTCCGTCCACCGCAGGGCGGCCAGGGACCCGCTCGGTGCACCGGCGGCACCGCCGCCGATAACCCCGATCATGTCGACGTCGTCCCACCACTCCGCGTCGTACCTGAGGATCACCTTCTCGAGGACGCCCGTCCGCAGGGACGAGATCGCCCGCCGCAGCGGCGCTGGTAGCGGCTCGATACGCGGCATGCCGCGCTGCAGCAGGGCCAGGGGGACGGCCACCACCACTGCGTCGGCCGCGAGCGCGCCGGCGGCAGTCGCGACCGTCGCCTGGGAGCCGTCGGCCACGACAGAGGTGACGGGCGTGGAGAACCGGACCTCGATGCCGGCCAGCAGGGACTCCGGGATGCGGGCATACCCGCCGGCGACGAGGGCGTCGGGCCCACGAAGGTCGTCGCCCTCCTGAACCGCCCGCACGCCGAGGGATGCCGGGCCCAGGCCGTACTCCTGGGTGATCTCGACGTCGGCCGCCCATGCGCCGAGGCGATCCGGGCGCCAGCCGCGCCCTCGCATCCACTCCGCCACCGATGTCGACGTGTCGCCGCCGCCGCGTTCCAGGGTGCCGACGAGATCGCCCACCCGCGTGCGGGCCACGACTCCCTGGGGGGACGGTCGCCCTGTCAGGGTGTCGCGGACGACCTCGTCGTCGTAGTCGGTCCGCACGAGCCCGAGGCCCTGGCCCTCCGCAAGGGCGACCATCGGGTTGCCCGTCATGCCGTGGATCCACGCCGCCCCCATCTCGACGGGGGCACCCCAGGATCGATCCGCATGGATGCGCCCGCCCACGCGATCGCGGGCCTCGAGCACTGTGACGTCCACGCCCTCGTCCGCCAGCAGTCGGGCGGCGGCAGACCCCGCCATGCCCGCCCCGATCACGATGACGGAGGCCGGGTCGCGAACGTCAAGCAGCCGCCGGGCGGCGGAGCGTCCCGACCCGTAGGCGCCCTGCGTGGTGGCTGGCGCGCCCAGGCTCGCGTACTCGCCCGCGAGGACGATGCGATCGCCGATGACCGCGTCCGCGATGGTGCGCCGCACCGAGGGCGAGACTCCCGGGGGCAGCGCGGAGTAGGCGCCCCGGGCCCAGGGATCACGGTCCCACGAGGTCGCCAGCACCGCCGTCGGTGCGGGCGGCCGCCGAGACCTCACGGCTGCAACAGCAGGGGCTGGGATGGACAGGGACGCGAGGACGGCCATCCCGCTCACGAGGAAGGCTCGTCGGTCCATGGCACCACTGTGCCGCAATCAGGCGCTCACCGGTCGACGGACCCGTCGGCACCCAGGGGAGGTCGACCGACGACGGTTCGGGAGCGATGCGCGCGGACGGCTCAGGACTAGTGCTTGAACATGTTGTTCATGATGAACTTCTGCACGACGTCGTTGTCCACGGAAGCTTCGTCATCGTCTGAAGCTTCGTCATCGTCGTTCTTGTGGATGTACGCCTGCAGCATTCTCTTGTCGTACACGTCCTTGTTGTCGTCTTTGTCATCGTCGTTGTCGATCGAGTTGTCGTCAACGGTGCCGTTCCCATCGCCATACTCGTTCTGCTGAGGGCCGCCGTACTCGTTCGACTGCCGCAGGCCAGCAATCAAATTCTGGTTGCCAAGGCCCAACAAGGGGCCGCCGAACATCCCCTTGTTGCCGGTGCCCTTCTCCTCCTCCTCGGACTCCACGGAGCCGTCGTAGTGCTCAAAGCTCTGGTTCGCTTCCTTCTCTTCTTGCTGAACCGGATCGGGATCCGCACCGCGGCCGACGCGCTCACTTTGGTTGACCAGCTGATCGGCCCAGCTACCCTGGGGAGACGTGACGCCCTCCTCCGCGAGTCCGTTGCCCCGGTCGCGTTTCCGGGCACCGAAGAGGCGCTCCATCCACGTCATCTTCGGACGTGCGTCGTCGACGAATGTTTTGTTGCGGTTCTTCCACCGCCACGCGAATCTCTTGAAGGCTCCACCGATGCCTGTTGCCCTGACCTTCTGGTCGCCTACTGTCTTTCCGGTCGCCTTCAATTCCTCCGCCTGACGTGCGGCCCGGTCATTCGACCGGAAGTTGCCCGCTGGTGCGCCGAACAGCTTCTCGAAGAAGGGGATCTTCGCCGACCTCTCCTCGAACATCCCGGCCACGTTCGCCTGGGTCCGCTGGCCGGTCTTCGTCCAAGGATTCAACGGGGCCTTGTTGCGCATCATCGTGTCGTAGATGCGCCGAGCGTCCCTGCTCCGCTTCTTCTGCTGGATCTGCTGGAGCCTGGGAAGTCCCAGGGACCATGCGAGGTCCTCCTTGGAGGCCGCGGACACAGGGGCCGCGTCGTCCTCCTCCTCGATGAGCGGGGCGAGATTGCGCTTTTGGGGCATGCCGAATCCCTACATCTGGGATCCCTTGCCGCCGGAACGCAGGAAGCCGCTCTCCTTCTCCTCCTCCTCCATGGAGGGGTCCTCAATGAGCAGCCGGTTGTTGTTCCTCGACTGCTGGATGAGGGGGGCTTCCTCGAAATAGTTCGCCACCCGGTCAGGCTACCGCTCGCACGGACCGGCGTAACCCCCTTACGACGGGAACTCCGGGGACGCCGACGGCGTCCTCAGTAGCAGCCGTCGATGCCGCACACCCCTGCGGCCATGAGCACGAGGTAGACCTGAGAGATCGCCACGACGGCGATCACGATCGCCGCGATCACCACTGAGGCCAGGGCCCTGGAGGCGCTGTCACCCTGACTGACACCGGATCGGAAGGCCCTGCGGGCGCGCGCCCCCATGACCAGGGAGCCAACCGGGAGGGCGAGGACCACGCAGGCGCCCACGAGCACGGCAATCACCGCAGCGACGTGCATCCGCAACGGCTCGTCCGGATCCTGAGCGCCCATAGCGACCAGCACGACAACGAGCAGCTCGATGACGACCAGGATCGGGCTGGCCACCGCGCTGATGAGGGCGAGGGCCAGGGCCTTGCTCGACGGTGCCATGCGGACCACTCCTTCGCGTAGCAGTCCTCGAGGACGGCGTCAGGCTAGCGCGAACGGCAGCCGCTATCGGGGTCCATGCACGAACCCGTGATGGCCACGCGCTCCCGCGGCTAGGGTCAGCTCATGATCCATTCCTTCGATGCCACGTCCACCGCCACCGAGCGCGAGGACCTGCCCGCCGAGAAGTCACTCACGCCCGGCACCTGGACCGGCTACGCCGAGGTGCTCGAGGACGCCGGCCTCGAGGTCGGCGTGTGGGAGCACGGTGTCGGCTCCTCGCATGACACGTTCGGCGACGAGGTCTTCGTCGTGCTCTCCGGCCGGGGTGTCGTCCGATCCTCCTCGGGCGGGGAGATCGTGCTCGCCCCGGGTGTCGTCGGCGTCCTGCACGCCGACGACCACACCACCTGGGAGATCACCGAGCCGCTGCGCAAGGTCTGGATCGTGCGCGCGGCTCAGTAGATCGCGCGGGCGGGAGATCGTGTCAGCAGCCGTCGAGGCTGCACACACCCAAGGCCCAGAGAACCAGGTAGACCTGGACTGCCGCTGCGGCGACGACGACGATGCCTGCAACCACCTGGGCGGTCACCGCCTTGCCCCCACCGGGTGTGTCGGTGCCACCGGCCCTGATGACCCGGCGTGCTCGACCTCCCATCAGGAAGGCGATGGCAGGCAGGGCGAGGGTCACTACACCGATGAGGATGAGGACCACCACGGATGCGATCTTGACGATCGCGGGGTTGGTCGGCTCGTAGGTCACCATGTCGGCGAACAGGAAGGCGACCACTTCGACGAATACCAGGAAGGGGAAGGCGACCACGCTCACGATCGCAAGAACGAGGGCCTTTGTCGCTGCTGTCATGGCCCACATCCGATCGCTCAGCACACCTGAATGCCCCACCCGATGCGGTGGCCTGACGACAATCTAGCCCTCTGACGCCCGACGGGCTGCCCCTCATGAGCACTGGTCAGGGCGAAACAGCGGGCTTTTGGAGTATCTGGGGCCGCTGCCGGCTGGACCTCAGTACTGTCCAGAGATGGCTCGACCTCTCACCGCTGCACGCTTGCGCACCTTCCTCGCCCTGTGCGTCTCCGCGATGGTCGTGATGACCGCCGGCGCGAACGAGGGTCTCGCGAGCCCAGAGGGACAGGTACGCGAGTTCTCGCCACTGCGCGGGACCAGCGGCCCGTATGACATCGTGGTGGGACCCGATGGAGCCCTGTGGTTCACCGAGGCCGTGGAGAGCGCGATCGGGCGCGTGACAACCGATGGGGTGGTCACCCAGTTCCCGACGCTGACGCCGGGCGCCGGGCCGTACGCCCTCACCACAGGCCCGGATGGTGCCCTGTGGTTCACCCAGCAGGAAGCGGGGTCGATCGGGCGTCTGACCACCAGCGGCGTGATGACCGAGTTCTCGGTCCCGAGTGCGAATTCCGTTCCCACGGGGATCGCCGCGGGCCCCGACGGCGCCCTGTGGTTCACCCAGCACGGGACCAACAAGATCGGGCGCATCACGACCGATGGGGCATTCACCGAGTACGAGATCCCCACACCCGGCTCCGGCCCGTGGGACATCGCCGCGGGGCCCGACGGCGCGATGTGGTTCACCGAGTACTTCGCGGGCAAGGTGGGACGTATCGGGATGGACGGGCGGATAACGGAGTTCGCGCTCACCACTCCCAAGTCTCGACCCTGGGGCATCACGGCGGGTCCCGATGGCGCGATGTGGGTGACGGAGCGAGCTACCAACCGGCTGGCACGGGTGACGACCGGTGGTCGCGTGGCGGAGTTCCCGGTACCCGCGTCGCCCGCCGGGGTGGAGAACATCGCCCCGGCGCCCGATGGATCGCTGTGGTTCACCAACGCCCAGGAGGACTCGATCGGCCGCATGACCACCTCCGGCGTCTTCACCGGCACTGTGGCGAAGGTGCAGGCGACGAGCCTTGTCGCTGGCCCGGGCGGTGCCATGTGGTTCACGGCGTATCACACCGGCAAGGTCGGGCGAGTGAAGCGGGGCGGGAAGGTCGAGTCCTTCAACGTGCCCGCGCGCGGTGCGACACCGATGAACCTCGCCCGTGGACCGGACGGCGCCATGTGGGTCACGGAGTACGCCGCGAACACGATCCGCCGCATCTGCCCCTCGGGGAAGACACGCACCTTCCGGGTGCCCACCCGGGCCG
This sequence comes from Actinomycetota bacterium, assembly GCA_017856385.1. Lineage (GTDB taxonomy): Bacteria > Actinomycetota > Actinomycetes > S36-B12 > S36-B12 > UBA10649. Next base: position 1,137 of record JAFMFD010000084.1, on the reverse strand, counting down.
CCACACCCCAGGCGATCGCCGCCGGCCCCGATGGGGCCCTGTGGTTCACCGAGTTCTCCGGAAACCGGATCGGGCGCATCACCACTCGCGGCAGGTTCACCGAGTACCGCCTTCCCACGCCCGACTCCGGCCCGTGGGGTATTGCCACCGGTCCGGACGGCGCGCTGTGGTTCACCGAGTTCCTCGGCAACAGGATCGGGCGCATCACCACGAGCGGGGTCTTCAGCGAGTACCCGCTCCCGGAGGCCGGTCAGGGCCCGTGGGATATCGCGCTGGGCCCTGATGGTGCGATGTGGTTCACCAATGCGCTCGGCCACTCCATCGGAAGGATCGACACCAGCGGAGCCATAACCATCACGCCGCTCCCCGATCCGGCCAGCTCGCCGTGGGGCATCGCGCCGGGTCCGGATCGTGCCATGTGGTTCACCGAGTACGGAGGGAACCGCATCGGGCGCATCAGCATGGATCGGGTGGTGAGCGAATTCGCCATTCCCACGCCCGATGCGCAGCCGGCCAGCATCGCGCTGGGTCCGGATGGTGCGATGTGGTTCACGGAGTACCGGGGGAACAGGATCGGCCGCATCAGTGCTGCGGGGACGATCTCGGAGTTCGCCCTGCCCACTCCGGATGCCGAGCCGAAGGGCATTGCAGCCGGCCCGGACGGCAACATGTGGTTTGCCGAGCGCGCCGCGGGGTTGATCGGCTGGATCGGTACCGGCAAGGGACCCACCCTTACCGCGAGCACGCTGGGATGCCGTCCGAAGCGATAACACCATCGGGCTCACCGATGCGCCCGTGGCGCTGAGCCCGCTGCCACTCATCCCGATGTCGTAGGCCGGGAGCACCAGGCGACGCCGAAGCACCGGAAGCGCCCATAGGTGGCGAATAGTCTGGCGGAAATCCCCACCGCACTCGGTAGAACCCCCGTGCGAATGCTCGTCCACAACCTCCACATCATCATCAACCGCGATACCGGCGAGATCCTCCGCGAACTGACGATCAACACCGCCAGGGACAGCCAACCCCGCGGCGCCAAACCCGGACCCCGCCCTGGACACCGCAAAGGCGGCATGCCCAAGGGCTACAAGTTCAAGAAATAAGAATGTCCCGGGACATCCGATAAGAATGTCCCGGGAC
>JAFMFD010000024.1 GCA_017856385.1 Actinomycetota bacterium | reverse complement strand
CGGACCCTCGATGCCCTCGCAGGCCTGAATGTGATCGTCGTCGACGACGGCACGCCGCTGCCGAGCCCCGTCGCCGCAGTCGCGGAGGAGTACGGGGTGCGCTGTCAGCGCCTGGACATCAACTCTGGGCCGGCAGCTGCGCGCAACGCGGGTGCTCGCTCCGCGACGTCGGAGTTCGTGGCCTTCGTCGACTCCGACTGCGCGCCGGCGCCGGGCTGGCTCGATCACCTCATGCCCCTGTTCGACGATGCCCGCGTGGCGGTGGTGGCGCCGCGTGTCGCTGCGCAGGTCGCCGGCGACTCCGTCGTCGCCCGGTACGAGCGAGAGCGCTCCGCCCTCGACATGGGGATGCATCCGGCGCTCGTTCGGCCGGGGTCACGGCTGGGCTTCGTGCCATCGGCGACGATGGTCGCGCGCCGCAGCGTTGTCCTCGACATGTCCTTCGACGGCGACCTCAGGGTGGGCGAGGACGTCGACCTCGTATGGCGGATCACCGATGCGGGACACCATGTCCGGTACCAACCCGATGCTCGGGTCCTCCACTCCGGTCGTGACAGCTGGTGGGACGGCCTACTGCGGCGTCGTGACTACGGCATGTCCGCACCCCTGCTGGAGCAGCGGCACCCGGGACGGCTCACGCCGGGGCGCGTCTCGGCGTGGAATGCCATGGCCCTTGCCGCAGCTGCAACGGGACATCCGGTGATCGGCGCGTCGGTGGTGGCGGTGTCGGCTGGACTTCTCGCGCGGCGCTTCTCCGCGATGGGCATTCCGGCCAGCGCTGCAGCTCGCGTGGTGGGCATGGGAGTCGTCGCGGACGGAGTCGCCGTCGGCCATGCCCTGCGACGCGAGTACTGGCCCCTGGGTGCTGCTGCGCTCGCCACGTCACCATGGTCGCGCGCGGCTCGGACAGGAGCGGTGCTCATGATCGCGCCGCTGGTGCACGAGTGGCTGACGAGGAGGCCGGCGGTCGACCCGGTCCGCTACATCGCGCTGCGCATGGCGGCCGACGCCGCCTACGGCGTTGGGGTGACGACGGCCTGCGTGCGTCAGTTCTCGCTGGCGCCGCTGGTGCCGCGCGTGCGGGTCGGCTTCGGCCGATGGACGCGCGGTTCCGGCGGAAGGCCAGCGGTCGCGTCGTCGACGTAGGCCCGCAGCAGGGGGGCCGTGCGTGACAGCAGGTCGGTGAGCTCCGAGCCCGGCTCGCGGAGCCACTGCTCGTATGCGGCGAGAGACAGCGCCAGGCTGATGTGACCGATCGTCCGGGGGAGCAGGCTCTCCGGATCCATCGCGTAGCGACCGGCGGCGTACTCCGCGATGACCCGGCGCCACTGCTCGTAGCGCAGGACGGAGTGGGCCTGGAGCGCGGGCGTGGTGAGGATCAGGCGCATGCGGCGCCGGTGCTGCTCGATCACCGACGGATCCAACATGTTGAACTCGAGGATCCCCCGGTGCACGGCGTCGAGGACGGGAACGCTCGTCGGGATCGCGTCGAGGGTGTCACGCAGGCGATGCAGGCTCTCGTCGAACTGCCCCCAGGGGATGTCGTTCTTGGACGGGAAGTAGCGGAACAGGGTGCGCCGGCCGACCCCGACGGCCCGGGCGATGTCCTCGACCGAGGTGCTGTCGAAGCCCTGCTGGTCGAACAGCGTGAACGCCGCGGCCTCGATGGCCGCATGGGTGGTGGCCTGGGGCCGGCCGACGGACGGCTTCCCGGAGGGCGTCACAGGTTGGAAGGTAGCAGCCCGGAACGCAGCAGCCCCTTGTATTTTGGCGCTGGGTGCCAGTAACGTGCGAAGTGCCCTGCCGGGCACCGTGTCCGGCAGCAATCCCGGAGGCCACCATGACCGATCCCACCCCCTCGGCCACCTCGTCGGCGGCCCCCTCGGACGGCCCGGACGTGCAGGACCTGATCGAGGACGTCTCGATCGACGGCATGTGCGGGGTCTACTGACCGTGGCGCTCGACGAGGCGCGCGTCGATGCGCTCGACGAGGCGCTGGACGAGGCTTGGGAACTCGCCCCGCAGGTCGCCCTGCGCGACGAGGCGTTCGGTGCGCTGGCCTACCACTTCACCACCCGCCGGCTCACCTTCCTGAAGAGCCGCGATCTCGTCGACGTGGTCCGCCTGCTCGGCGGGAGCACCACGCTGCGCGAGGCGCTCGACGCAGCGGGCGTGGATGCGGGGTCGTGGGACGCCTATGCCCGGGCGGTGCTCGCCCTCGCGGACGGCGACATGGTCCGGCGTAGGGAGGTCGCGGCATGACCGTTGCAGCAGAGCGCCCGATGCGACTGGTCGAGCACTTCGAGCATGGGCTCGACGCTCCGATCTGCCTGACGTGGGAGCTGACCTACGCCTGCAACCTCGCCTGCGTGCACTGCCTGTCGTCGTCCGGCCGTCGCGATCCGCGTGAGCTGACGACGGGGCAGGCCGAGCGCGTGATCGACGAGCTGCAGGCGATGCAGGTCTTCTACGTCAACATCGGTGGCGGGGAGCCCACCATCCGCCCGGACTTCTGGCACCTGCTGGACTACGCGGTCGCGCACAACGTCGGGGTGAAGTTCTCCACCAACGGCGCACGCATCACTCCGGAGCGAGCCCGTCAGCTCGCGGTCACGGACTACGTCGATGTCCAGGTGTCGCTGGATGGGGCAACCGCCGAGATCAACGACCGGGTGCGCGGCGCAGGCTCGTACGCGACGGCCCTGCGCGCGCTCGACAACCTCGCCGCGGCCGGCTTCGAGAACGCCAAGGTCTCCGTCGTCCTGACGCGCGAGAACGCCGACCAGCTCGATGACTTCAAGGCACTCGCCGAATCCCGAGGGGCGACGCTGCGGCTCACGCGCCTGCGCCCCTCCGGTCGAGGCGCTGATGTGTGGGACGACCTGCACCCCACCATGCAGCAGCAGCGGATCGTCTACGAGTGGCTGCTGGCGCACGGGGAGTCCGTGCTCACCGGCGACTCCTTCTTCCACCTCGCCGGCTTCGGTGAGTCGCTCCCGGGCCTGAACCTCTGCGGCGCCGGTCGGGTCGTCTGCCTGATCGATCCCGTCGGCGACGTCTACGCCTGCCCGTTCGCGATCCATGACACCTTCCTGGCCGGGAACGTGCTCACTGACGGCGGGTTCGCCCGGGTCTGGCGCGAGTCATCGCTGTTCGCCGACCTTCGCGCGCCCCAGTCGTCGGGAGCCTGCACGCAGTGCGCGCACTACGACGGCTGCCGCGGCGGCTGCATGGCCGCGAAGTTCTTCACCGGGCTGCCGCTCGACGGTCCTGATCCGGAATGCGTCCAGGGGTACAGCGAGGCTCGACTGGCCGCCGACCGCACGATTCCCGCCGCCTCGCAGGACCACTCGAAATCCGGGTCATCGCATGCTCCCGTGTTCGTCCCGCTGGGAGTCGGCCCTGCTGCGCCGCCGGCGCGGTCCTGCTCGGAGCATCCCCTCGAGGGCTTCCACCCGCACGTCGACCATCAGGGAGTTGCTCGTGGCTGATCCATGGTTCGAGACGGTCGCCGAGGCCCAGCGGCGCGCCAAGAAGCGCCTGCCGAAGTCGGTCTACTCAGCGCTTCTCGCAGGCTCTGAGGCCGGCGTCTCGTACTCGGACAACATCTCTGCGTTCAACGAGCTCGGTCTGGCCCCGCATGTCGCCGACCTCTGCGCCCAGCGCGACCTGTCGACGACCGTGATGGGGCAGCACCTGGCGATACCCGTGATGATCTCGCCAACCGGAGTGCAGGCCGTGAGCCCGGAGGGCGAGGTCGCCGTGGCGCGCGCTGCGGCGGCCCGTGGCATCCCCATGGGTCTCTCATCGTTCGCGAGCAAGCCCATCGAGGAGGTCGTTGACGCGGGAGCTCCCGTGTTCTTCCAGGTCTACTGGATGGGATCCCGCGAGTCGATGGTGGCGCGGATGGAACGCGCTCGCGCTGCGGGTGCTGCCGGGATCATCGTGACACTCGACTGGTCATGGTCGCACCATCGCGACTGGGGCAGCCCCGTCATCCCGCAGACGATCGACTGGAAGGCGGTGCGTCGCTTCGCGCCCGAGGCCGCGCTCCGGCCGCGGTGGGCGCTGTCGTGGCTTCGCGCCGGCCTGCCGGACCTCGCCACCCCGAACATCCGGCCCAAGGGTGAGCCGGCGCCGGGTTTTTTCGAGGCGTATGGCGAGTGGATGATGACGACGCCTCCGACCTGGGCCGACATCGCGTGGCTGCGCGAGCAGTGGGACGGGCCGTTCATGCTGAAGGGCATCTGCCGGGTCGACGACGCGCGGCGGGCTGTCGACTCCGGGGTCTCCGCGATCTCCGTCACGAACCACGGCGGCAACAATCTCGACTCCACGCCTGCTCCGATCCGCGTGCTGCCGGCGATCGCCGGGGCCGTCGGCGACCAGGTGGAGGTGGTCCTCGACTCCGGGATCCGACGCGGCAGCGACGTCGTCAAGGCCGTGGCCCTCGGCGCCCGGGCCGTGATGATCGGCCGCGCCTACCTGTGGGGACTGGCCGCCAATGGCCAGGCCGGGGTCGAGAATGTCCTCGACATCCTGCGCAACGGCATCGACTCCGCGGTCTACGCCCTGGGGCACTCCTCCGTGCAGCAGCTCTCGCCGGGCGATGTCATCGTGCCCGACGGTTTCGCGCTCGCCCTCGGAGCCGACGATCCCGCGCGCGCATCATCAGGGCGATGACGATGCGCGTCCGCCTCTCGGACCTGTCATGGCCTGAGGTCCCGGTGGCGCCGACCGTGCTCATTCCGGTCGGCTCGCTCGAGCAGCACGGCCCGCACCTGCCCCTGGACACGGACGCAGCCATCGCTGCTGCGGTCGCCGATCGGGTCGCTGCCGCGCTCGACCCCGACGTCACCCCCGTGCTCGTCGCACCCGTCATCGCCTACGGGGCGAGCGGTGAGCACCAGGACTTCCCGGGGACGATCTCGGTAGGGCACGACGCGCTCCGGCTGCTCCTGGTCGAGATGATCCGCTCACTGTCGCACTTCGCGGCGCGCATCGTGCTGGTCAATGGACACGGCGGCAATGTGCCGACCCTTCGCAATGCCGTCGTACAGATGCGCCTCGAGGGTCATGACGTCGCGTGGGTGCCGTGCGCGCACGAGTCCACGCTCGACGCTCACGCCGGCTGCGACGAGACGTCGGTCATGCTCCACCTCGACCCGGCGCGGGTCGACATGGACAGCGTCGAGCCGGGCCGGCGCGAGCCCCTGACCGAACTGTTGCCCGAGCTCATGGCGCACGGTGTACGAACGTTGTCGCCCAACGGCGTCCTCGGCGATCCGACCACCGCGACGGCCGAGCGCGGAGGGACACTCCTGGAGTCGATGGTGGACCAAGTGGTCGGTCGCCTGCGTTCCGGCAGCGTTGACACCGCAGGAAGCCTGGTCGCGCCAGACTGATCGAGTGAACGACGGCACCCGCCGCGGCAGGCACGGGCGGCCTCGTGCACTACCTGATGATCAGGGCGGGGCCGGGGTCCCGATCTTCTACGTGTACTACTGCAGATTCCGCCGATGCGACATCGCCGACTTCTAGCAGGGGCTCAGCAGCGACTCAATCTGATCGAGGCAGGCGCACTGACATGCGCGTACCCGTTCCGACGGTGCTCTCCACCTCCAGAACCCCTCCCATCGCCTCGGTCAGGGCCTTCACGAGCGCGAGCCCCAGGCCAGCACCGGGCACCTCGCGGTCATCGACATCGAGCCGATCGAAGGGGACGAACAGTCGGTCGAGCCGGTCGGCGGGGATACCGCGTCCGGTGTCCTCGACCACGAGCACGATGTCGTCGGTTGCTTCCATTGCGGATAGCCGGGCCGTCCCGCCCGGCACGTTGTGGACGACAGCATTGGTCACCAGGTTGAGGAGTACCTGTCGCAGGCGCCGTGGATCCGCCTGGACGTGCAGGCCACTGGGCACGGCGACGACCGTCACCTCGCGTAAGTCGGCGAGCGGCATGCTCACGTCGCGCACCTCGGCCAGCACGGCGTCGACATCGACATCCGCCTGCCGGATCGGCAGGGATCCCGCCTCGATGCGCGACAGGTCGAGCACGTCGTCGACCAGGTCGGTGACGTGCTGGGCGGCCTTCATCATCATGTCGAGCGCGGTTTGCCGTCGCTCGGCGGGCATGTCGACCGAGCGGAGCATCTCCGTCATCCCGATGATCGCCTGCATCGGCGTGCGAATGTCGTGACTGAGCGCGGCGACGAACTCGGACTTGTTGCGGCTGGCCGCCTCCGCTGACCGTCGGGCGACCTCGGCCTCAAGCAGGATCGACTGGTCGATTGCGATCGAAGCCACATGCGTGAATCTCTCGACCAGCACGCGCTCGCGGTCGGTGGGTACGGCGGGCTCGGCGTGGTAGACGGCGAAGGTCCCGGTGATGCCTGACCTGCCCCAGATGGGCATGGACCAGCACGCGCCGAGGCCGTGCTCCACCGCGAGGTGGAGGAAGGGCGCCCAGCGGGGATCGGTCGCGATGTCGGTGACGACGACCGGGCCGCGCTCGTGAACGGCCGTGCCGCACGAGCCCGCCATCGGGCCGATCGACATGCCATCGATCGCCTCGGTGTACGAGCGCGGCAGACTCGGCGCAGCCCCATGATGGAGTGTCTGCGTCTGTGGTCGGTACAGCAGCACGGAGCACTGTGCCGCTGGCATCAGCTCCTCGAGCGCGCTCAGGATCGCCGACAGCGTGGGCTCGAGGGGGGCGCCGCTGGCCATGAGCTCGAGTACCTCGGTCTGGCGGCGCAGGAGCATGAAGGTCTCATGACGGGAGGGGAAAAGCGAGGCATCGGTGCGAGAGCTGGCCATGTCAGGCCTCCAGCCGGTAGCCGACACCGCGGATGGTGGTGATGAGGTCGGCAGCGCCCACGGCGGCCAGCTTTGCGCGGATCCGGTGGACGTGCTCGGTGACCGTGGCCTCGCTCTGCCATCCTGAGTTGTCCCACACCTGGTTGAGCAGCTGGGTGCGGGTGAACACCTGCCGCGGGTGGGCGGCAAGGTGGGCGAGCAGGTCGAACTCCTTCGCCGTCAGGTCGATCGGGTTGCCCCGCACGAACACCTCCCTACTGCGCACGTCGACCACGACATCCCCGACGACGGGTGCCTGCGGGGGCGAGGTGCGCCTCAGCAGCGAGCGCACGCGGGCGGCGAGCTCACTGGGCGAGAACGGCTTGACGAGGTAGTCGTCGGCGCCCGCATCGAGACCGGCCACGCGGTCGGCCTCACTACTGCGGCCGCTCAGGATGATGACGGGCAGGCGGTGGGTGCTGGCCGCCGCGCGCACGGTTCGCAGGACGTCTAGGCCGGGGATGCCCGGCATCGTCAGGTCCAGCACCAGCAGGCTGGGCAGCTGCTCGCGCAGGAGCTCGAGGGCGGCCGTTCCGCTGTCCGCGAGGCTGACCGCGTAGCCGTCGGCCTCCAGCTGCCAGCCCAGCTGGAGGCGGATGGCCTCGTCGTCGTCGACGACGAGGATGTGCCCGCGCTCCTGCGCCATCGCACCCCAATCAGCCAGCCCTGGCCGACCATGATGCCCGGTCCGCCGCGGTGGGCGCCAGAGCCGGGGGCTCAGCCGTTGATGAGCCGTTGAGATCGCATTGACCCTCGTGTGTGACGGGCCTCTCAGGCTCGCCCTGTGTCGGATCGCCAGGTCGCATCAGCCGGCCGGGAGCAGCAGCTCCTCGGCTGTCGTCGTGTCCGTGACGAGGGTGTTGACCCAGCCGCCGAGCAGGGCTCCGCGGATCGCTGGCACCTTCGCCGAGCCCCCCGCGACGGCGATCGTCCGCGGGCACGCGCGAAGCTGCGGGAGCGTGACCCCGATGACGAGGTCATCGAGTCCGCAATGGACGGCGGCACCCGTGGCGTCGATGAACCTGAGGTTGACCTGGCCGACCGCACCCCGGCTCAGCGCCTTCGCGAACTGCTCCTGCGTGAAGAAGTTGTCCCCCGCTCGCAGTGGTGGGTCGATGGCGCAGGTGCCGATCCCGACCAAGGCCTCGTCGACCCGATCCAGGAGGCTCAGCGCCTCGCGCGCATGCGCGTCGTTCTCCAGGAGGGTCCGCTTCATACGAGATGTCGTCACCACACCGGGGACGCGAAGAAACCGCGGTTGGGCACCGACCATGCGGGCCAGCTGCCGAGTGGTCTCGGCTGCCTCGTGCTGCGCGTCCGGCGGGCCGACATCGCCCAGCATCTCGACCACGAAGCCGGATCCCGGGTCGCGCTCCTCGTCCATGCTGCGGACGGTCTCGCGCAGGGTGCGGCTCCAGCTCGTGAATCCGATGACGTCGCCGGTGAGGGGCTTCCCCGAGAGGTAGTCCGCCAGGACGCGGCCGAGGTCGCCGAGGAGACCGACGTCCCCGGGACGTCCGGGGACATCGAAGACATGCGCGTCGCGAAGCCGGTATCGCTCGACGAGGGCCTGCTCGAGCTCGAGTTGGAGGCCGGCCGGGACGCGGACGGTCGTGCGGACGATCCCGAGCGAGACCGCTGTCTCGAGGAGGCGGGAGACTCGCGACTGGGACAGGCCGAGGGCGTCGGCGACGTGGCTCTGCTTCAGTCCGCGCACGTGGTACAGCCACGCCACCCGCGTGATCATCCGCAGGTGGTCCTGGTCCGTGAGCAGACCCTCGTACACAGCCATCAGGCACCTCCGTGCTTAGAAAATCACAACTTGAAAAAAAATTCTAGAAAACTCTTGACGACCGGCGTACCACCTGTCTAACTACTCCCTGTTGAGTAGGCATGCTACTCATGAATATTCATACACCACTACACAGATCCGCCTCGGCGGACGGAGGTCACCATGAACATCAAGCGGCTTGCCCTGACGGCCACGACCGTCATCGCCACCGCCGGACTGCTCGCCGCGTGCGGCAGCTCCACCTCTGAGGAGGCTCCCTCGGAGGCCGCCGCAGCATCCGAGGCCCCGGCCGCGGAGGCACCTGCCGAGGAGGCCGGTGCGGCGGAGGCCTACAAGATCGGCGTGTCCCTGGCCGATCAGAAGTCCCTCTTCTACATCGCCGAGGCCGACGGCATCAAGACGGCCTGTGACGCGGAGGGCGTGGAGTGCGTCATCCTGTCGGCCGACAACGATGCGCAGCGGCAGGTCCAGCAGGTCAACGACCTGATCGCGCAGGACATCGACGCCCTCATCTTCACCGCGCAGGACGCCACCGCGGCCTCCGCAGGCGTCAAGGCCGCCAGCGATGCGGGCATCCCGGTCATCGCTGTCGACCAGAAGCCGCAGGACGACAACGCAGCACTCCTCGCCACCTACATCGCCACCGACAGCGTCAAGGCCGCTGAGGCCCTGTGCCTGTGGATGTTCGAGCAGATGGGCAACGAGGGCGAGATCGGCATCCTCCAGGGCGTCAAGGGCTCGACCGCTGAGGTGGAGCGCTCTCAGGGCTGCCAGCAGGCACTCGACAAGACGCCGGGCATCAAGGTCGTCGCTACCGACATCGCCAACTGGGATGAGACCGAGGCCTACAACGCAGCAACCAACATGCTGCAGGCCAACCCCGGCATCAAGGCCATCTTCGGTGAGTCCGACGCCATGGGCATCGGCGCAGCCAAGGCGGCTCGTGACCAGGGCCGCGAGATCATCTCGGTCGGCATCGACGGCTTCCCGACGATGGTCACCGCCATCAAGGAGGGTCTGACCCAGGCCACCCAGGCCCAGATTCCGTTCGGCATGGGCCAGATGGCCGTCGCTGACGCGATCACCCTCCTCGGCGGCGGCACCATCGAGCCGCTGCAGCTGCAGGACACCGTGCTCGTAACGACCGAGAACGTCAACGACGTCAACCCGGTCGACTTCTACGGGCCGAACGTCAAGTAGTTCCCCTGGTGCGGACTGGCCCGGCAACGGGCCGGGCCAGTCCGCACCACCGCTCGCGCTATCACCGCCCGCGATCCGCGCACGCGACTTCGACCCACGTCAGCCCGTGAAGGGAGCAGGTGCCATGATGACTCAGGATGCTCGTGCCCTCGAGTGCACAGGCCTGGTGAAGTCCTTCGGCGGCGTCACCGTCGTGAAGTCGGTCGAATTCACCGTTCCCGCCGGCCACGTCGTCGGCCTCATCGGCGAGAACGGCGCCGGCAAGTCCACGCTCAGCTCGATCATCGCAGGCATCCATCAGCCCGACGCCGGAGCCATGGTCCTCGACGGACAGCCGTACTCCCCGGGATCGCCATCCCAGGCGCTGGACGAGGGCGTCGCCCTGATCCACCAGGAAATCCGAATGGTGCCGCGACTGTCGGTCGCGGAGAACATCTTCCTCGGCCGCCTGCCCATGAAGGGCGGCCGAGTCGATCGCGTGGCCATGAACGAGGAGGCCGCCGGTGCGCTGGAGCGGCTTGGCGTGAGCATCGACCCCCGCCGCCCTGTCGCCGGCCTATCGACGGCACAGCAGCAGAGCATCGAGATCGCGAAGGCGATCCTGCGCGACCCCCGATACGTGATCTTCGACGAGCCCTCGGCCTCGCTAACCTCGGCCGAGACCGATCGCGTCCTTCATCAGATCACTGTGCTGCGCGATTCCGGCGCCGGAGTCGTCTACATCTCGCATCGCCTCGACGAGGTGCGCGAGATCTCCTCCGAGATCGTCTGCATGCGTGACGGCGCCGTCGTGCGCACGTGGGCGACCGGCGAAGTCCCCACCGACGAGCTCGTCCAGGCCATGGTCGGCCGTGACTTCACCTTCCAGCACCAGGCCCCCCAGCCATCAGCCGATCGCGTGGTCCTCACCGTCCGCGGCCTGTCCCGCAAGGGAGCCTTCGAGGACGTGTCGTTCGAGGTCCGTCAGGGCGAGATCCTCGGCTTCGCCGGCCTCGTCGGTGCCGGACGCACCGAGGTCGTGCGAGCGATCGCGGGTGCTGATCGCGCGGATGCCGGGGTCGTCGAGGTCGACGGTGAGCCCCTGCGCCTGCGCAATCCCGGATCGGCGATCAGCGCCGGCATCTTCATGGTTCCCGAGGACCGCAAGACCCAGGGACTGAACCTGGCCCAGAACTCGCCGCGGAACATCGCGACGCCCTGGGAGCGCACTGTCAAGCGGACCTCGCTCGTCACGAAGTCGTGGCTGGAGCACCTGGCCCAGAAGAGCACCGACGGCTTCGACGTACGCGGATCGCTGGCCGGCCCGACCCTGCGCCTGTCCGGTGGAAACCAGCAGAAGGTGCTCCTCGCGAAGTGGCTCGCGGGCAGCCCCAAGGTGCTGATCCTGGACGAGCCGACGCGGGGTGTCGATGTCGGAGCCAAGATGGCGATCTACGAGATCATCCGCGCCTGCGCTGCGCGCGGAGTCTCCGTCCTCGTCGTCTCCTCCGAGCTCGAGGAGGTCCTCGGGCTTGCGCATCGAGTCCTCGTCATGTCCGGAGGCCGCCAGCGAGCCATCCTCGATCGCGCCGAGGCAACGTCCGAGCGCGTCATGAGCTACGCGGTGCCGACCACCGGGTCGGGTCCTTCAACGAACGCAAGCGACAGCCCAGACGGTCTGGGCCTTGCCAGGGAGGCGTCATGACAGTCACTACAGATCCTGCGGTCGACACTCGTGCGACGGAGGCCGAGCCCAAGGCACGCAGGCGGTTCCGGAGCTCGAACTTCCGAATGTTCGGCGGACCGTTCATCGGGCTCGTCGTCATGGTCGTCGTGTTCTCGCTGCTGTCGCCGTACTTCCTGACGGCGCAGAACCTGAGCAACCTCCTCCAGCAGGTGAGCATCCTCGGCATCATGGCCGCGGGCGCCACCCTGGTCATCCTCATCGGCGGCATTGATCTCTCGGTCGCTGCAGTCATGGCGTTCACGCTCATGTTCTCGGCGTGGCTCTACAAGTCACTTGAGTTCCCCTTTGTGCCGGCCCTCATCGCCGGACTCCTGATCGGCGCACTCATCGGCTTCATCAACGGAGTCCTATCCACCTTCGGCAAGATTCAGCCGTTCGTCGCCACGCTCGCGACCATGTCCATCTGCCTCGGCCTCGCGCTCCTGATCACCAACGGCAACACCCTCAACGACTTCCCCGAGTGGTTCTCGGAGATCGCCGTCGCCCGCGTCTGGGTCATCCCCGTCCAGGCACTCCTCATGTTCGCGATCTTCGGCATCGCTGCATTCTGGCTCAAGTTCCGTCCGCTGGGCAGGTCGCTGTACGCGATCGGAGGGAACGAGGAGGTGGCTCGCCTCTCCGGCCTTCCGGTGCGCTGGACAAAGACACTCGTCTACATGATCGCCAGCACACTCGCCGCCTTCGCAGGCTGGCTGAACATGGCCACCCTGGACTCGGCGCAGCCCACGGCGGCAGGCAACTATCTGCTCAACGTCATCGCGGTCGTCGTCATCGGTGGAGCGAGCCTCGCCGGCGGCGTGGGCACGATGGGCAGCACCCTGCTCGGGCTCTTCGTGGTCGGCGTGATCAACAACGGCATGTCGTTCACCGGCATCAGCCCCAACGCCAAGCCGGTCGTTATCGGACTCATCATCATCCTCGCCGTGCTGGCTGACCGAAAGAGCGCAGCCAGCGGCTAGCGGCACGCCGCCTTCGCGCCCCACGACCATCGATGAAGGAGCACCAGTGACGACCTACGACCTGATCGTCGTGGGTGCCGGCATCAACGGAGTCGGCATCGCCCTCGATGCCTCCCTGCGCGGGCTCAAGGTCGCCATCGTCGAACAGGACGACATCTGCAGTGGTGTCTCAGCGTGGTCCGGACGACTGATCCACGGTGGGCTGCGCTACCTGGAGCACTACGACTTCGGCCTCGTGCGCGAGTCTCTCGTCGAACGAGAGCGCCTGTTCCGCAACGCACCGCACCTCGTCGTTCCCGTGCCGCTGCTGATGCCCTCGTTCGCTCACAATCGGCGATCCCGATGGCTCGTCGAGCTGGGCATGGTCCTGTACGACGTGCTGTCGTTCGGGAAGACGCCGCCCACGCACCGGATGCTGGGCCGGGAGCGGGTCCTGGGGCGCTTCCCCGGAATCTCGCGCCAGGGCCTCAAGGGTGCGGCCCTCTTCTTCGACGGGCAGGTTGCTCTGGCTGAGCGACTCTGCGTCGAGCTGGCAGTCGACGCCGTCGCCAACGGTGCGGACCTGTTCCTGCACACCCGGGTGACGGGACCGGTGCTCGAGGGCGGCCACGTGGTGGGCGTGACCGCCCTCGACACCCGCACCGGTGAGGAGACGCAGTTCCGGGCGCCGGTGGTCTACAACGTCGCGGGCCCGTGGATCGATCGCGTGTTCCTTCCCGGCACTGCACCCGAGCAGCCCCGCCTGAACGGCGGCGCGAAGGGCAGCCACCTCGTCGTCGAGCGCTTCCCCGGAGCCCCGACCGACGTCGTCTACTACGAGTCGCGTCGCGACGGTCGTCTCGTGCTCGTCATCCCGTGGATGGGGCGGATCATGATCGGGACGACGGATGTGCGTTTCGAGGATGATCCGGACCTCGCCCGTTGCGACATCGGGGAGGCCGAGTACCTCCTCGACGAGGTGAACGCTCTCATTCCCGAGGCTGGCCTGACGATGGAGGATGTCCTCTACACGCTGAGCGGCGTGCGCCCGCTGCCCTACGAGCCGGGAGTGCCCGAGTCCTCGATCACCCGCACGCATGTCCTCCACGATCACGCGGCATCGGGACTCCCCGGGCTGGTGACCGTGGTCGGCGGCAAGCTCACGACGTTCCGCCAGCTTGCCCAGGATGCGGTGGACGATGTGCTGCGCCGGCTGGGCCGCCCCGCGACCCGATGCACGACAGGCACGCGGCCTCTTCCCGGCGCCGTCGAGTTCGCACCCGAAGACCTGCGTGTCGAGCTGATCGCGCACGGCGCGACGCCTGACGTCGCAGCACGCCTCGTCACCGTCTATGGAGCGCGGTCACGTGATGTGTGGGCGGTGACGGAGTCCGATCCGCGCCTGGCCGAGATCGTTCACGCCGGTAGCTCGATGACGGGTGCTGAGCTGGTGAACGCCGTGATCGTTGAGCACGCCGTCACGCTGACCGATGTGCTCGCGCGGCGGACCCTGACGGCGTTCGAGCCCGGGCACGGGCTCGAGTCCCTCGACGCGATCCTCGCGGTGCTCGTCCCGGCGACCGGCTGGGACGACAGCCGCGTCGCTGATGAGGTCGCCGGGTACCGGCAGTGGCTGAGCCACCTCGCGATTCCGGACCCGAACGGCCCGAGGTCCGCCTCGTTCGGCGCCGGCCCCACGTCGACGCAGGGAGCCAGGTCATGACACCTCCCTCGGCACCGCTGGTGCTTGCGGTCGACTCGGGATCGAGCAGCCTGCGCACCGTGATCGCGGAACTGCCCGATCGCATACTCGCCGACGCGCGGGAGTCCGTGCCCTGGCTCCATCCGCAGACCGGATGGGTCGAGCTCGATCCGTGCGCGCTCTGGGAGTCCGTGCGAAGCACGATCGGCCGGGCGCTCGCGTCTGCGGGGGTGTCCGACGCCGATCTGTCAGCCGTCGCGATCACCTCCCACCGGGAGACGGTGGTGATGTGGGACCGTCGCACCGGCCTGCCGGTGCACAACGCCGTCGTGTGGATCTCGAAGCAGACCGACGACATCGTGCGCGGATGGGATGCCAGTGGCCTCGGCGACGAGTTCGCGCCGCGGACCGGGCTGCGCAACGACTCGTTCTTCTCGGCCGGGAAGGTGGCGTGGCTGCTGGACAACGTCCCGGACGCCCGTCGTCGGGCCGAGGCCGGGGAGCTCGTCGTCGGAACGATCGACTGCTGGCTGCTGTGGAACCTGACCGGGGGAGAGGTCCACGCAACCGATCCCTCGTGTGCGTCGCGAACCGCCCTGTTCAACCTCGAGCAGGGTGCGTGGGACGAGGAGCTGTGCTCGATGCTCGGGATCCCGGTGGGGATCCTGCCCGAGGTCCGGCCGTCCGACGGCGACTTCGGACGCGTACGCGGCGACCTCCTCCCGTCGCGTCCGCCGGTGCGCGGGGTCGTCGCCGATCAGCAGGCCAGCATGTTCGGGCAGGCCTGCTTCGAAGAGGGAGCTGTCAAGCACACACTGGGAACGGCAGGCGTGCTGACGGTGACGACGGGCTCGCATCCGCGCGCCTTTCCCGGGCTCACGTCGAGCGTGGCGTGGCAGGTTCAGGGCACCACGGTCTACGAGGCCGAGGGCGTCGTGTTCCACAGTGGCCAGACGCTGCACCTCATGCGTGACAAGTGGCGACTTCCCGTCGATGGACCGGACGTCGATCGCCTCGCCTCATCCGTACCGGACTCAGGCGGCGTGTACCTGGTGCCTGCGTTCGGCGGAATGGCCGCACCGTGGTGGAACCGCGATGCACGGGCGGCCGTCATGGGCATCACCCTCGACACCACGCTGGAGCACCTCGTTCGAGCCGCCGTCGAGGCGATGGCATTCCAGGTCGTCGACATCGTCGAGGCCATTCGCGACAGCGGCGTCCACGTGGAGCGCATGAAGGTCGACGGAGGGGGCGCGAGCAGCGAGCTGCTGTGCCAGTCGATCGCAGACCTCGCACGCGTGGAGGTCCTGCGCCCGCGGGAGCTCGAGCGAACCTCCCTCGGTGCTGCCCTGATCGCGGGAGTGGGTGCCGGGCTCGTCGCGGGTATCGATGAGGTCGCGTCGTCATGGATCGCTGCCGAGACCTTCGTGCCCAGCATGTCGCTGGCTACGCGCGATGCGCTCTACGGCGGCTGGCGTGATGCCCTCGCCACGACCCTGACAGGAACGCCCGATCGAAAGGATGCGACGTGACCCCTCCTGCCCTAGATCTGGTGGAGCACGCTCGCGCCAACGGCTACGCGGTCGGCGCGTTCAACGTGCACAGTCCGGAGACGACCCAGGCCCTGCTGCTCGCCGCCGAGCGGACGAGCACCCCGCTGTTCCTGCAGGTCGGTCGGGCGGTGATCCCGCACATGGGACTGCGTGCTGCCTACGAGATGACGGTCCGCACGGCAGCCGAGTCCGATGCCGTGCATGTCATCCACCTGGACCACGGCACAGAGGCAGAGGTGCTGGAGGCACTGCGCCTGGGGTTCACCTCGATCATGTACGACGGTGCGCACCTGCCGTTCGAGGAGAACATCGCTGCCACCCGCCGGCTCACCCGTATCGCGCACGACTTCGGTGCGATGGTCGAGGCCGAGCTCGGCCGGATCCCTGATGCTGATGAGGACGTCGACTGGGATGCGTACTACACCGATCCCGGCGAGGCTGAGCGCTTCGTGGCCGAGACGGGCGTGGACGTCCTCGCGATCTCGGCAGGCGTCGTCCACGGCGTCCCGCTCACCACGGCCTCGCCGCTGGCGATCGATCGCATCGAGAAGATCCGGGCGCTCGTGGACGTGCCACTCGTCCTGCACGGTGCATCCGGCCTGACGCCGACCGAGATCTCCGATGCGATCCGCGCGGGCGTGCACAAGCTCAATCTCGACACGGATCTGCGCTTTGCGTTCCGCCGTGGCATCGAGGAGACGTGGGCGGCGGGGGACCGGCAGCTGGAGACCGCGCTGGCCCGCGGGCGGGAGCTGATGGCTGAGGCCACCGTGACCAAGATGGCTGACTTCGGCTGCCTCGGTCGCGCGCAGGACGTCACCCTCGTCGACAGCAGCCCGACCCGGTCCTGGTGACCCGAAGATCCCCGGGGAGTGCAGATGACCGTCGCAGAATCGCTCGTCGACCTCGAGTCCGTGCGCACGCTGCTCGCGCACAGTGATCCGGATGGACGGCTCGTCCCCTGCGACCTGCGATCCCTCGTCGTCGGATCGGGAGCACTCGGGGCAACCGCAGCCGCTGTTGAATCCCTCGTGCCCGCGAAGCCGGGTGGCGCTCGACGCGTCGTCGTCCTCGTGGACGAGACACCGATCCGGCGCGGAAGCGAGGACGTGAAGTCTGCTGTCCTCGAGATGCTCGCAGCGGATTCGGAGACGCAGCTGGTGGTGCTGACCGACGGGCACGCGGAGCTGCACGTGACCGAGCAGGTCGTGGATGGCGCGATCGAGGCATGCCGAGGCGCGGATGTCGTCGTGGCTGTCGGTGGCGGGACGATCAGCGACATCGGCAAGCTCGCGGCTGCAGCGCTGCCGGGCCTGCCGGTGGTGACGGTCATGACAGCGGCGTCCGTCGACGGCTACACCGACAACGTGTCGGTCACCCTCAAGGATGGAGTCAAGCGGACCGTGCCGTCCGTCTGGCCCGATGTGGTGATCGCGGATGCGGAGACCGTGGCCGGCGCGCCAGCTCGCATGAACCGGGCAGGGTACGGAGAGATGACGTCGATGTACGTCGCACCTGCTGACTGGCGGCTGGCATCGCTGATCGGCGTGGACACGTCCTTCCATCCAGGACCGATCCGACTCCTCGACGCGCTGAGCGCTGAACTGGACGCCTGTGCCTCCGGAGTCGGGACGGGTGAGCCGCAGGCAGTGCAGCGGCTCACGTGGGCGCTGGCCCTGCGAGGGATCGCCACCGGAGTCGCTGGATCGACGGCATGCCTGTCCGGCGTCGAGCACCTCGTCAGCCACATGCTCGACCTGCGGGCCGCGCAGCTGGGCCTGGCCACGGGGCTGCACGGGGAGCAGGTGGGCGCGGGGTCGGTCGTGGCGGCGTGCGCGTGGGAGATGCTGCGCGATCGCCTCGCGGGCGCTCGGATGCCCGCGGTCGTCACGCCTGTCGATCCCGATGCCGCGCAGGTCCGGGTGCGTGAGGCGTTCGCGCGCCTGGATCCATCCGGGCACATCGCTGACGAGTGCTGGCGCGACTACTCCCGCAAGCTCGACCGCACAGCCGCTGCCCATGAGCAGATCTCAGCGGTCGTCGCCGACTGGGGGCGCCATGATTCCGAGGTCGCTCGGCTGGTGCGCCCAGCTCGCGTGATCGCCGCAGGCCTGCAGGCAGCGGGCACACCCGCGCTGCTCGTCGATCTCGGCCCCGACGTGGATGCCGGGACGGCGCGGTGGGCCGTCGAGAACTGCGCCCTCATGCGTGACCGCTTCACCGTCGTCGACCTGCTCACCCTGCTCGGATGGTGGGAGACCGACGACGTCGACGAGCTCCTCGCGCGCGTGGACGCTGCCGTGGTGTCGGACCGGATGTCACCATGACCGCGGATCTGGTCGTCGGAGTGGACGTCTCGACCACCGCGGCCAAGGCCGTGGTCTGGGCCGCGGACGGAACCCCCCTGTCCAGTGCCCGGGTGCCGTTCGAGCTGAGCCAGCCACGCCCCGGATGGGGTGAGCAGAATGCCGAGGACTGGTGGACTGCGCTGAGCGGTGCCGTCCGCCGCGCAGCCCAGACCGTGGACTCGGCTCGCATCGCCGCGCTGACGGTCACGCATCAGCGGGAGTCCTTCGTCTGCCTGGACGACGACGGACAGCCGCTGCGGCCAGCGATGCTGTGGCTGGATGGGCGCGCGGTCGAGGAGGTGGATCGGTTCGGCACGTCCGATGTCCACCGCATCACCGGCAAGCCGCCCAATCCGACTCCCGGCTGGTACAAGCTGCTGTGGCTCTCCCGGCACGAACCCGAGACCCTCGCCAGGGTCGGACGAGTGGTCGACCTTCACGGATTCGCCGTGCAGCGGCTGACCGGACTGTGGAAGACGTCGACGGCGAGCGCGGATCCGCTCGGCCTGGTCGATCTCGCGACCGCCAGGTACGACGACGGACTCCTGTCGGCCTGCGGGCTGTCGACGGCCAACATGGCCGATCTCGTGGAGCCGGGCACGATCGTCGGTCCGCTGCTGGACGACGTCGCTGATGCCCTCGGCCTGGCTCGAGGGACCCTCGTGGTCAGCGGTGCGGGTGACGGGCAGGCGGCGCAGCTCGGCACCGGCATCACCGGCGCCGGTGCGGCCTTCCTCAACCTGGGCAGCGGCATCGTCTCGGGAACGGTGAGCGAGGAGTACTCCTACGCGCGGCAGTACCGCACCCTGTTCGCAGCGACTCCCGGCCGCTACAGCCTGGAGACCTTCATGGGTGGGGGCACGTTCAACCTGACCTGGTTCGTCGACCGCTTCTCTGCGGTCGATCCGCGGGCTCTTGGTCTAGACGTCTCGGCTGAGTCGATCCTCGAGACCGCAGCCTCACAGCTGCCACCCGGCGCCGAGGGGCTGATGGTCCTTCCGTACTGGACGGGCGCGCTGACTCCGTACTGGGACCACGATGCCCGGGGCGCGATCCTCGGTCTCACGGGGATCCACGGCAAGTCCCACGTCTATCGCGCCCTGCTGGAAGGCATCGCCCTCGAGCAGCGGTTCCTGACGGAGGGCCTGGAGTCCGTGCTCCCTGAGCCGATCGACAGGCTCATCGTGCTCGGCGGCGGTGCACGCAGCTCCGTCTGGTGCCAGATCATCTCCGACGTCCTGCAGCGACCGGTCGAGGTGGTGCGCGAGCCCGAGAGCACGTGCCTGGGAGCGGGGATGCTGGCCGCGGCGGCCGCAGGCCTGCATGCCGACCTTGCGGAGGCCTCGGTCGAGATGAGCGGCATCTCTCGGCGACACGAGCCGGTGCCTGCGTCGGCGTCGTCGTACGACGCGCTGTACGGCGTGTACCGGCAGATCTATCCGGCTCTTGCGCCGGTCTTCGCCGACCTCGCCGCCACGGGAGCGACCAAGGCGAGTGCGGCATGAGCGCCGACGTCGTGCAGGGTACCGTCGCGCGGCTGTACGCGGGCTACCTGTTCGACCTCGACGGCACGCTCTATCTCGGTGACGAGCTCCTGCCCGGTGCCCATCACCTTGTCACCACGCTGCGCGAGCAGGGACGCCAGACGCTGTTCCTGTCGAACAACCCGACCAAGGATCCGCAGATGTATGCCGAGAAGCTGACCCGCCTCGGGCTGCCGACTGATCCCTCAATGGTGGTCAACCCCTTGGTGACGCTGGCTGCGTGGCTCCGACGGGAGGCACCTGGAGCTCGGGTGTTCGTGCTCGGATCACCTGCCCTGTGCCGCGCAGTCGTGGCGAGTGGGTGCGAGCTCAGCGATGACCCGGCGCAGATCGAGATCGTGGTGGCCAGCTACGACACCACCTTCGACTATCGCAAGCTGCAGATCGCGTTCGACACCCTGTGGCAGCACCGGCGTGCACGACTGGTCACCACGAATCCTGACGCCTACTGCCCGATGCCGGGTGGCCGGGGTGAGCCTGACGCGGCTGCGGTGCTCGCGGCGATCGAGGCATGCACCGGCGCGAAGGCCGAGGCGAACCTCGGCAAGCCTGATCCGGTCATGCTGCGCACGGCACTCGAGATCCTCGGACTGGCCCCCGAGGACTGCGTCATGGTGGGGGACCGGCTCTACACCGACGTGCGGATGGCCGTCGACGCCGGGGTCGATGCGGCCCTCGTCCTCACCGGCGAGAGCACCCGGGCGATGGTCGACGCCCTGGCCCCGCACCTGCGTCCGCGGTACGTGCTCGACGGGGTAGGCCAGCTGCTGGCCGGCGTCCCGGCCTCCTGAGCGCAGGGCCAAGAAAGTCCCGCAGGGGCCTTGCGTCACCGCCACGCGCATGACAGAATGAACATGCCAGACAAAAATTTCTATTCGAATCGAGGAGAGATGGCACTCGACCGGGAGACCCTGCTGCAGATGCAGCGCCGGATGCTCCGGATCCGCCACTTCGACGAGCGTGCCTCGAAGATGGTCAAGCGCGGCCAGATTCCCGGCACGGTGCACACCTCGATCGGCCAGGAGGCCCAGGTCGTCGGCGCCTGCATGGCGCTCGGCGACGGCGACTACATGAGCGGCAACCACCGCAGCCACGGCCACCCGATCGGCAAGGGCTCCCCGCTCGGACCGCTCATGGCCGAGCTGGTCGGCAAGGGAACGGGCGTCTGCGGCGGCAAGGGCGGATCACTCCACCTGGCGGACTTCGCGGTCGGCAGCCTCGGTGAGTCCGGCATCGTCGGATCAAGCATCCCGATCGCGACCGGTGCTGCACTGTCGGCGAAGGTGCTGGGCAACGGACGCGTGTCGCTGGCCTTCTTCGGTGACGGCGCGGCAAATCAGGGCTGCCTGTACGAGGCGATGAACCTCGCCGGCAGTTGGGATCTGCCCGTCATCTTCCTGTGCGAGAACAACCAGTACGCGCTGTCGACCCCCGCGCACACCGTCACGTCGGGTGTCATCGCCGAGCGTGCGGCCGGCTTCGGCATCGCGGGTGTGCGCGTGGAGGACGGCCAGGACGTGCTCGCCGTCTACGACGCCACACGCACTGCAGTGGAGCGTGCACGGCGCGGCGAGGGCCCCACCCTCATTGAAGTCGTCACCTACCGCTTCCACGAGCACTCCGAGGGACTGCGTCTCGGCACCGACTACCGCGATGCCGCCGAGAAGGAGGCATGGCTCGAGCGCGATCCGATCGTGCTGTTCCGCCAGCACCTCGTCGCCGACGGCGTCGCCACCGATGCCGAGCTCGATGCTCTCGAGGCCGAGGTGATCGCAGAGGTCGACGAGGCCGTCGCCTTCACCGACGCCAGTCCCTTCCCCGATCCCTCGGTCGCCTTCGCCGACCTGTACACCGAGCCGACGCCCCTACGCGTCGCCGCCACTCTGAGGGGAGCCTCCTGATGGCTGTCATGAGCTACCTCGGCGCGATCGGCGCCGCCCAGCGCGAGGCCATGGAGGCGGACGAGCGCGTTGTCATCATCGGCGAGGACGTCGAGGCCAACGTGTACGGCACCACGGGTGCGGGGAAGTCGCGAAAGGACAAGGGCGACTTCCTGGAGATGTTCGGCAGCAATCGCATCCGCAACACCCCGATCTCCGAGGAGGTCATCGTCGGTGCCGCTGCCGGAGCCGCGATGACGGGCCTGCGGCCGATCGTCGACCTGTCCTACTCGTCCTTCCTCTACATGGCCATGGATCAGTTCGTGAACCAGGTCGCCAAGAACCGCTACATGTTCGGCGGTCAGGCCTCCATGCCGGTCGTCTTCCGCTCGGCGATGTTCTACGGCCTCAACACGGGAGCGCATCACTCGGATCGCCCCTATCCAATGTTCATGAATGTGCCCGGCCTGAAGATCATGGTGCCCGCGAGCCCGTCCGATGCGAAGGGCCTGCTGCGCACGGCCGTCGACCTCGACGATCCGGTGCTCACCTTCGAGGCGTGCCCGCTATGGGGCCTGAAGGAGGAGGTCTCGGAGGAGGAGTACCGCATCCCCTTCGGTGTCGGGCGCGTCGCCCGCGAGGGCAGCGACGTCACGATCGTGGCGATCTCCAGTGCCGTGCCGGAGTCCGTCGCGGCCGCCGAGGCCCTGCAGGCCGAGGGCATCAGCGCCGAGGTCATCGACCCCCGCACGCTCGTGCCGCTCGACGTCGACCTGATCCTCGGCTCCGTCGCTCGGACGGGACGGCTGGTCGTCGCCGATCCGGCCCATCGCACCTGCGGGGCCGCTGCGGAGATCTCAGCCATCGTCGCGGAGGAGGCCTTCGACTCCCTGCGCGCACCCATCGTCCGCGTGGCCACGCCGGACACCCAGATCCCCTTCAGCCCCGCGCTGGAGAAGCAGCTGTACCCCAGCAGGGACGGCATCGCCGCCGCGGTTCGCCGCGTCCTCGGTGCCCGTCCTCTCATCGACGCGGGCGTCTGACCTGCACCTGACGACCGGAAAAGGAGACAAGGACATGGCAATCGTGGACGTGCTGCTGCCGCAGTGGGGCATGGGCATGAGCGAGGGCACGATCACCGCATGGCTGAAGGGCGTCGGCGACTCGGTCGCCGAGGACGAGCCGCTGGCCGAGATCGAGGCGGAGAAGGTCGAGGAGACCCTCGAGTCTCCGGCGACAGGGACCATCGTGGAGATCGTCGTCCCGGAGGGCGAGACCGTCGAGGTGCGGACCGTCGTCGCGCGCATCGAGGTCGGCTGACATGACCTGGGTCGATCCGATGGGCCTCATCCGCGCCGCCGAGGCCGGCGGATACGCGGTGGGCGCCTTCAACATGCACAGTGATGAGACCACCCAGGCGCTCGTCCGAGCGGCGGAGGAATCCGCGTCCCCGATGTTCCTGCAGGTCGGCCGCGCGGTCGTCCCGCACATGGGCCTGCAAGCCGCGACCGAGATGACCCGGCGTACAGCCGACTCGTCGCGGGCCGAGCTCGTCCTGCACCTCGACCACGGCCCGTGGCACGAGTGCCTCGAGGCGATCCAGCTCGGCTTCGGCTCGATCATGTATGACGGCGCCCACCTCCCCTTCGAGGACAACATCGCGACGACGCGACGCATCGTCGAGGTCGCGCACTCCTTCGGCATCATCGTCGAGGCGGAGCTGGGCAAGATCCCGGATGCGGATCAGCAGGTCGACTGGTCCGCCTACTACACCGACGTCGATGAGGCCGAGCGATTCGTCGCCGAGACGGGAGTCGACACACTCGCCATCTCGGTCGGCATTGTCCACGGCATCCCCGCCCACGATCCGCAGCCGCTGGATATCGAGCGCATCGAGCGCATCCGCGATGTCACGGGCGTGCCACTGGTGCTGCATGGGGCCTCCGGGCTGTCCGAGGAGGAGGTCCGCGCGGCGACGGCTGCCGGCGTGCACAAGTTCAACGCCGACACCGACCTGCGCCTGGCCTTCCGCAAGGGCATCGAGCAGGTGTGGTCCCAGGGCGACCGCCAGCTCGAGGAGGCGCTCGCCGAAGGTCGTGACCTCATGGTCGCCGCGACGGTGGAGAAGCTGCGCCAGTACGGGTGCCTGGGCCGCTCCAAGGTTTCGGCGTGACCACCGTCGCCAACGAGGCGCCGAGCCTGCCTGAGCCGCGGCCCCTGACCGGCCTGGCCAAGACTGCGGCTCGTCGGATGGTGGCGGCCTGGGAGGCTCCGGTCTTCCACCTCGGCGTCGACATCGACATGACGTCGGCGCTGGCCGCGAAGGGCAACGGCATCACGGTGAGCGACATCATCGTGCGTGCCTGTGGCGCCGCACTGGCCGAGCACCCGGCAGTGAACGCGCACTACGGCGACGAGGCCATCACCCTGTTCGATCAGGTGAACGTCGGCCTCGCTGTCGACACGCCCAAGGGCCTGATGGTCCCGGTGATCCGCAACGCCGACCAGCTCGACATGGCCGGGATTGCGGCAGCTCGGCGCGATCTTGTCGAGCGTGCGCATGCGGGCGCCCTGAAGATGGCGGACATCTCGGAGGGGACGTTCACTGTCTCGAACCTCGGCATGCTGGGCATCGACGAGTTCGACGCCATCCTCAATGTGCCGCAGGTGGCGATCCTCGCCGTCAGTGCCACACGCCAGTCGCCTGTCCTGCGCGACGGTGCGGTGGCGTGGGCGCCGATCGCCCGATTCACGCTCACGTGCGATCACCGTGCGCTCGACGGTGCCACGGGCGCACGCTTCCTGGGTGCGCTGCGGGCGAATCTGGAAAGCGCCTCCCTCGGGGCCTGAGCCGATGACCACCGCCCTGCTGTCGCCTCCGGCGATCACCGATGCGACGGCCTCCACGGTGGCGCGACTGCGCGAGGTGGCCGAAGGTCGATCCGGTGGCCGGCTGGAGTGGCACCATCCCGGCCCGAGCGCAGCGTTCACCCGACGCGATTCGCGCGAGACCGGTTTCGCGGAGGCCGTCGACGAGGCACGCGGGCGCGGCTTCGCTCCCTTCATCCGCCCCGTCGGTGGTCGCCTCGCGGCGTATCACGATGGCGCCCTCGTGCTCGATCTGCTGGCCCGGTGCGAGGAACCGCGCGCAGGAGTCGAGGAGCGGTTCCGCAGCGTTGCCTCGGCGCTGGCGCACGGAATGCGACAGCTGGGCGTCGATGCGCACGTGGGCGGGCTTCCGGGTGAGTACTGCCCTGGAGAGTGGAGCGTCCATGCCGCGGGGCGACACAAGCTCGTCGGCACCGGGCAGCGCCTGGTGCGCGGGGCCTTGCTGTTCACCGCCGTCATCGTCGTCGGCGACCCCGAGCCGCTGGCCGACGTGATGGTCGCGGCCTACGGCCGACTCGGCGTGCCGATGGACCCCGCGACGATCGGCTCGGTAGCCCAGCATGCCCCCGGCGTGAGCCTCGGCGATGTCCGGGACGCGCTGGGCGAGGCGCTGGCCCGGGTTCTTCCCCTCGGGGGACCCAATCTCGTCGACGGTCGTGCCTTCCACGGCGCGTGGGATCTGCGATGACGACCGGCAGACTGTCCATCATGACGAGGAGCGCAGCCGAGCTCGATGCCGTGCTTGAGGCCGAGTGGGCCACCTGGGGTGTCGACCATGGCGGCTGCGCGATCCTCGACTGGACGGGTGTCGTCTCGTGCGTCGGCAGCACCACCGAGGTGCTTCCCTGGGCCTCGGTCAGCAAGATCGTCGCCGCCCTGGCCGTGCTCGACGTCGTAGTCGACGGCGCGCTGGACCTGGATTCGCCGGCGGGTCCGCCGGGTGCGACGGTGCGGCACCTGCTCGCGCACGCCTCCGGGCTCTCCTTCGACGATGACCGCGTTTTGGCTGCCCCCGGCGCTCGGCGCATCTACAGCAATGTGGGCATCGACCTGGTGGTCGCAGTTGCCGCGGCTGCAGCGGGTGCGCGTGACGCCGCCGACCTGCTCACCTCGCGTGTGCTCGCACCCCTGGGCATGCACGAGACGGAGCTGGTGGGACCTCCGGCGCACGGACTTCACGGCCCGTTGCTCGACCTCATAGCGCTGGCGGCCGAGCTGCTGCACCCGGTGGCCCTGCGGCCCTCTGTGATTGATCTGGCCGTGACACCTGCGTTCACCGGTCTCGCGGGCGTGCTGCCGGGATTCGGCCGCCAGGATCCGAATGACTGGGGGCTCGGTGTGGAGCTGCGCGGCTCCAAGTCGCCGCACTGGATGCCCCCGTCGGTGGCTTCGACCGCGTTCGGCCACTTCGGCCAGTCCGGCTCGTTCGTCTGGGTCGACCGAGCACTCGGCCTGTCCGCCGTCGCGCTGACGGGCACTCCGTTCGGCGACTGGGCGGCGCAGGGGTGGTCCCGCAGCATGGAGGCATGGCTGGCGGCGTGGCGGAGGGGGGCATCGGCGTCATGACCGACCTGAACCCGCAGCAGCGGGCCCTCGACTGGGACGCGCTGACGTCGCAGGAGTTTGACGTGCTCGTCGTCGGTGGCGGCATCACCGGTGCCGGCGTCGCCCTCGATGCTGCCACCCGAGGCCTGCGCGTCGCCCTCGTGGAGGCGCGAGACCTGGCCAGCGGGACGTCATCACGATCGAGCAAGCTCTTCCATGGGGGCCTTCGCTATCTGGAGATGCTCGACTTCGCGCTGGTTCGCGAAGCTCTGCGCGAGCGTGACCTGATGATCTCCCGGCTCGCCCCGCACCTCGTCACACCGGTGCCCTTCCTCTACCCGCTGCGCCACCGAGGCTGGGAGCGGCCGTACGTCGGCGCGGGCCTGCTGCTCTACGACGCTCTCGCGGGACGCTCGCCGATGCCGCGTCACACGCATATGAGCAAGCAGCGCGCGCTGCGGGTGGCACCTGCGCTACGGCCCGATTCGCTGACCGGTGCACTGCAGTACTACGACGCAGCCACGGATGACGCCCGGCATACGCTCACTGTCGCGAGGACGGCAGCCGCGCACGGTGCGATCGTGAGGTCGTCGACTGAGGTTGCTGGACTGATTGTTGAAGACGGCCGCGTGCGCGGTGCGCACCTGCGTGACATCGAGACCGGCCAGGTCGGTGATGTCCGGGCGGGTGTCGTGATCGGCTGCACCGGAGTCTGGAGCGACCACCTTCATCAGATGGCCGGCGTGCCCAGCCCCTTCCGCGTCCGCGCGTCGAAGGGTGTGCACGTGCTCGTGCCGCGCGATCGGATCGAGAGCAGCACCGGGCTGATCCTGCGGACCGAGAAGTCCGTGCTCTTCGTCATCCCCTGGGGGGAGCACTGGGTGGTCGGCACTACCGACACCCCGTGGGACCTCGAGCTCGAGCATCCGGCAGCCACGCGGGCCGACATCGACTACATCCTCGAGCGGGTGAACTCCGTCCTGCGCGAGCCGCTGTCGGACGATGACATCGTCGGGGTCTATGTGGGCCTCCGGCCGCTGCTGGCGCCCCCGGACCCCGGCGACGCTTCGCATGCCACGACCAAGATCTCCCGCGAGCACCAGGTGGCACATCCCCTGCCGGGACTGGTGTCGGTGGCCGGCGGGAAGTACACGACGTATCGCGTCATGGCCGAGGATGCTGTCGATGTCGCCGTGACCGACCTTGAATCACCAGTTCAGGAGTCCGTCACTGCGAACGTGCCGCTCCTCGGAGCCGATGGCCTGGACGATGTCCGGGCGCGCATGGGTGAGATCGCTGCTGCCTCCGGAGTGCCGGGCTCGACGGTCGAGCGCATGATCGGTCGCTACGGGGCGCTGCTCGAGGAGGTGCTCGCGCCGATCTCTGACGATCCGACCCTTGCTCAGCCAGTACCGGGTGCGCCGCAGCATGTGCTCGCCGAGATCCGTTACGCGGTGACCCATGAGGGTGCCATGCATCTCGATGACGTGCTGACGCGCCGTACGCGCATCTCCGTCGACACTGCGCATCGCGGCGAGGGCTCCGTGCGCGCCGTCGCCGCCATCGTCGCTCCGCTGCTGGGCTGGACGCCGCAGCAGGTGGAGGACGAGGTGTCGGCCTACCTGCAGCGGGTCGCGCAGGAGCGCGCCTCACAGGCAGCCCTGCATGATGAGGCGGCGCAACGGGCCCGCTCGCAGGCTCCGGATCCTCGCAGATCCCGCACGCGCGGTGCCACCTACCGAGACCCGTCCGTGGCGAGCTGATGCGCGGTCTGCAGGTCGGTCACCAGCACGTCCACCCACCCACCGGCGAGGACTCCCCGAATGGCCGCGAGCTTGCGGCTGCCCTCGACCACGGCCCAGCGGCGACGCGCGCGAGAGAGCTGCTCGAGGCTGACCCCGATCGTGAGCTCATCGAGACCGGTCTCCACGGGCTTGCCCTCTGCATCGAGGTAGCGCAGGCAGATCTCGCCCACGGCTCCGGCGTGCTCCGCCTGGCGGAGCTGGTCCTCGGTGAAGAAGCTGCGCCCGGCCTCGAGCGGCAGCGAGGGCTGGATCGCACCGATCGAGATGAGCGCGAGGTCGATGTCGTCGAGCATGTCGAGGGCCTCGCGGGCGTATCCGTCCTGGCCGACGAGCGCACGAGCGACCTCAGGCGTGGGCACCACGCCCGGCGTGCGCAGGAACACCGGCTCCGCGCCGAGCAGCATGGCCAGTCGCTGGGTGCTGCGCGCCGATTCGTGCTGGAGGTCCGGCGGCCCGAGGTCGCCGACCATCTCCACGACGGACTTGGTCCCGATCCGAAGCGGCAGCAGTGCGTCGACGATGGCGCGCAGTGTGCGGCTCCAGGAGGTCCAGGCGACTGTGGGCGCCTCGATGGTGAGCTCTCCGAGGATCGCGGCGGCGGCGGTGGCCAGGTCGCGAACGACCTCGGCCTCGTTGACGCCGACCGTCTCGACGACATGGGCCTCATCGAGGCCGTACAGCTTCTCCAACTGCTCCTCGAGCTCGGGATGAAGGTGGATGGGCGCGGCCACGACCGTGCGGACGATGCCGGAGTCCTCGGCCTCCTGCAGGAGCCGAGAGACCTTCGACTGGGAGATGCCCATGCGGGCCGCGATCTCGGTCTGGCGCAGTCCGTGGGTGTGGTACAGCCGGGCGACCTTGGTGACCAGTCGCAGCGTGCCCTCGTCCTCCATGAGACCGCACCCTACCGACGAAGGGCACACCAGGAGGGGAGTGCACGTGGACGCGCAGCCTGATCACGGGCGCGACGAGGCGCATCGACCGTCGGCGAGCACCATCCCCTGGGGGCCCCTGGCCCGCCGCCGTGAGCGTGAGCAGCAGGAGGAGAGGTCATGACCAATACGGACAGGCCGATGACGAGCACCCCTGCAGTGGTGAACCCTGAGGGGCGAAAGCTGCTGCGGATCGAGGCGCGCAACAGCGAGGTGCCGATCGAGCGGAAGCCGGAGTG
>JAFMFD010000083.1 GCA_017856385.1 Actinomycetota bacterium | reverse complement strand
GCCCGAGGTAGAGGGCAGACCAGAGGGCGTTCTTGCTTGGCCGTCCGTGTTGCCGGAAGTACATCGTCACCGGTGTCTCGCGGATCACCAGCCCCCGGCGGATGGCAATGGCAAGCGAACCAACGGTGTCGCCCAAGTACTCGGCTGGATAGTCGACCGCGAAGAGCTCGATGGCCCTTGGGCCGGCGGAGCGGAACCCCGACGTGGGGTCGGAGATGGTGCCCCGGTTCATGCGACTGAGCGACTTGCTCAGCAGCACCATCGCCCACCGGCGTGGGCCCCCGACGAAGTACATCGATTTGGGGTGGAAGCGCGTGCCCACGACGACATCGGCCTCGGCAAGGCCCTCAATCAGGGCATCGAGATCGGCCGGATCATGCTGGCCGTCAGCGTCCACCTGGACGAGCGCGGCGTAGCCGTGACGCTGCGCGTACAGGAACGCTGTTCGCATGGCACCACCCACGCCCACGTTGAAGGGCAGGGACACCACGGCGGCGCCTGCCTCGGCGGCGAGCCGGGCAGTCTCGTCGGTGGAACCGTCGTTCACCACGAGGATGTCCGCCTCAGGGCGATGCTCGCGCACCTTGGCGATCACAGATGCGATGGACCCTGATTCGTTCCACGCCGGGATGGCGACGAGGCACCGAGTGCTGGATTCAGCGCTCGAGAACGCCTCCTGTGTCACTTGAGCAGTCTACTCAGCGGGTCAGCTACGGTCCGGGAACCGAGCACGACCTCACTGGAAGGCCTGACCGTGACCGCCTCGATCCGACTTCGCACCTTCGGTCTCACTCTCCTGGCCTCAGTGGTCATCGCCGTGAGCCCAGCTGCCCTCGCCGTCACCACTCCCAGCACCACCCTCGAGGTGCCCAATCTGATCCACGCAGGAGTTGCCACGACCCTCGTCGCCGAGGTCACGCAGCCGACCGGACAGGGCAGCCCGGAGGGGACCGTGACCTTCCGAACCGGCTACGGCGCGACGCTGGACACTGCAGCCGTGACGTCCGTCGCGCCCGGTAGATCGCGCGCGACGCTCTCGTGGACGCCACCGCCGGAGTACAGCGTTCCCCTGCTGGCGTCCTTCACCCCGACAGGAGGCACGACCCCGATCTCGAGCAGTCCCTACTCCCGACCACAGATCACGTCAGCCCCCGTGCCCGTGGCTCTGCGCTTCGCTCAAGAACTGAAGGCTGGGCCGGTGACCATTGATGCGGTGCTCGGCGACGGCTTCGGCCCTGGCTCCGTGTCGTTCCTTGTTGACGGTCGAGGCTGGACTGGATCAGTGCAGACCGTCACCGGTGTGGCGAGCGTGGTGTGGGATGCGACGCCCGGGCTGCACACGATCGTCGCTCAGTACAGCAACAGCGTGAACAATTCCGCCGGCTTCGCGATTCAGAGCGGATCATCGACTCAAGTGGTGAACGTGCTTCCCTGACCTCACACCGAGGACACAGCATCCGCGACACCCACGGCGAAGTCCGCCCATGTCGGGACGGCGCCGGGAGCCACGTCCTGTCGCAGTTCCGCGAGTCGGGCCGGCTCCGACCAAGAGATGAACTCGCGTACGAGAGCGTCGTGCTCCATCGCATCAATGTGCTGGGCGCCCTTGCCCACCATGAGCTCCGCCGCAGGCTGAACACCGTCGAAGAGCACAGGTGTGCCCAGGCGGATTGCCTCGAGGACCGGGATGCCGTAGCCCTCGACCCCGATGGACAGGAATGCCGAGGAGCCATGGACGAGGTCGCGCACCTCGTCGTCCGAGGCGCCTTCGATCCAGCGGACACCGCCGAGATCGACCTGCCGGGAGATCTCGCGATTGATCGCCTCGTCGGAGTGCGAGTGGCCACCGATGAAGAGCAGCTCGGCATCGAGGCCCTGGCTGTCGCGGGCCTCGCGGAATGCCAGGGCAATCTCGACGGGTCGCTTGCGCGCCTCGAGCGTTCCCACGCGGGTGAAGATCGGGCGCTCGGGTGGCTGGGGCTGCTGGATCGCAATGTGGTCACCACCCGGGTGCGCGACCGAAATCGGGAGGGCCGGATCCCGTCGCAGGACGTTCAGGATGCTGGTGCGAGCCTCGGCACTGATGCACACCACCGACGATGCCGTCGCAAGCAGCCGGAAGTACTCACTGGCCCAGGGCGCGGTGCCTGGCCTGAATCGGTAGTTCGTCGGCTCGGACATCGGCAGGGTGTCGTAGCCGATCATCGCCGTCGACACTCGAGACGCGAACGCCTCGAATCGACGCAGCACGGTCGGCAGGTAGGAGACCTCCGCGAGCAGCCAGGCGTCGAAGACCTCCAGGAGTTCGTCACTCGTGAGTGGCGCGGGATCGAACTCGGCGAGCCGGGCCTGCACGGGTTCCGTCAGATCGTGCTCGTTGCCTCTCGGCAGGAACGGAATCGTCAGCAGATCAGCTGCCTGCTCACGGTCCAACAGGCCATGACCGCCCTGCCACGGCACGACGAATCCGGGCTCGAGATCACCCTCGGGCCATGCCTTGGCCAGGTACTGCAGGACGCGCTGGATACCCGACCCATGCGGGTCGGTGACGAACTGCTCGAGGTCGATGCCGACGTACGTCATCGTCCGGTCCGATCCGCGGTCTGATTCAGCAGGGCAAGGAGCTGCTCGGCGTAGCGCTCGGGTGACTTCTCCGCCAGGTACTGCTGCCGCATCTGCTCACGCTCCTCGAGGCTGCGCGGATGGGTCACCGCATGCTCGACGGCTTCCGCGACCATGACCGGGCTGACGTCGTTAGGCAGTCGCTCGATGAAGTCTGGAGTGCCGACGTCGATGGCGAGGCCGCTGCTGGCAACGGCAGGGGTGCCGTAGGCCGCCATGTCCGCCAAGGGACCGCTCACGCCCAGAAGCGGACTCACCCGGAGCTGGATCCCCAGATCAGTGGCCAGCAGGTAGTCGCGGAAGGTGCTCTCGGGAACGTATCCGGTGATCGTGAAACCGGTCAGACCCGCTGCGGTGGCACGCTCCGTCAGCTCCTTCTCCAGTGGCTCGGAGGCTGAGCCCACCAGGTGGAGATGGACCTTGTGACCCCACTGCTGGAGCCACGCTGCCGACTCGACGACGGTGTCGGTGAGCTTGGTACGCGTGTCGATGTAGCCGAAGGAAGCCAGATGCAGCGTGCCGTCCCACATCCCGGTGTTTCGTCGCGCCTGGGCGCGCATCGGCTCGGTGACACGATCGACGCTCGGCCGGCGGTAGTTCGCGAAGGGCAGGACCTCTACCGGACGGCCGGTCTGCGCGCTGATGGTGGGCGCCGCACATGGTGAATGCGTGATGAGCAGGCGCGCACGCCGTGCGATCTCCCAGAAGCCCGCGTTCTGCAGCAGGCGCATGTCATTGACCTGCTCATCGAGGTCGGGGTGGAGCTCACGCTGACCTGTCCCGCGGAGCATCAGGTTCGCGACACCACCGGGGCCACGCAGCGCCATGTAGAACTCGATCATGCGCGTGTCATGACTCAGAGCAACTGTGTCGATGCGCTCCATGAGCTCGAGGTGAGGCAGGTGGAAGTGGCTGTTGCCCAGGACGGTCAGGAATACATCGTGCTCGTCAGCGTGTTCAGGGGCAGTGCTGACATGCCTGCTCGCGATCGAGGCATCGACACGCGCGTCAGATGTGGTGTAGACGGTGACGTCAGCGATATCAGCAAGGGCGCTGATTGTCGCGACGGAGTAGTCGGCGACCCCGGACTTCTGCGGCGACCACGGGGTGGCGACGCCGACTCGAAGCCTGCGTCCCTCGACATCGATCGCGGCCGGTGCAGGAGCGTTGGCTGCACTGCGGGGACGGTGATTGCGGGCGGACTCAGCCACGACCTGCTCGAGGTCCGCGTGCTGGTGCTGCGCTAGGCGCTGCCACTGCTGCACTGCCGTCGCCTTTCGCCCCCGATGCCGGGTGATGGCGCGTTCCAGGCTCTCCGGTGACCTTGGGTCGGCGAGGAAGCTCCCGGTGCCGATGAGCTCGCGATGCGAGGGAATGTCGGAGGCGACGACCGGCGCTCCGGCCAGAGCCGCCTCGATCACCGGGAGCGAAAGGCCCTCGTCGAAGGACGGCACCACCACGAGACTGGCTCGCTCGAGGAGCTCGGCCATCTCGTGGTCGGGGATCCGCTCCAGGGTGGTGCACTCGCCGGGGCGCATCATCGCGGCGATGGACCAGTGGTGGACGCGCACACCCTGACCGGCCATGCCGAGGACTGCGACGTCACGGGTCTCATCCCCGGAGGTCGCGGCTCCGATGCCGGCGAGGCCGCCGAACGTGTTCTTGCGAGCGTCGTCACCCGTCATGAGGACGATCGGACCGGTGGACCTGTCGCCTGCCTGACCTGGCTGCGAATCCGCGGGAAGCACCGCAGCGGGCCATGCGACCGTTGCGTCGATACCTCCCGTGCGATCGAGGACGCGTGCGGTCTCGGCCTGCACCAGATGCGAGATGCACACGAACTCGTCGTAGCACCGGAGGGCATCCAGGCACGCCGCGTACTCCAGGCGCGCGGCGACGTGCGGCACGTAGACATCGGGCAGATGCATCGGGATGTAGTCGAAGACGACGGCGACCTTGTGCGCGTCGGTGGCGAGTAGCGGGATGAGCGGCTCCGGGGTGGCCGTCATGGGAGACGGCTGCAGCAGGTACCCGTAACTGCGGGCTGCATGGCCGGCTACGCGCGTGATCTGGCGGCAGTCGCCGGCGATCTCGGCCGGAAGGTCCTCCAGTGCGAGGTCCACGAGCAGGTCGACGTTCTCGTCACCGACCTCCTCGCGCAGGGCGAGGACGGCGGCTCGGGCGAAGCGCCCGATGCCGCGGGTGCCGAACGCGGCCGACTGCAGGCTGCGGGCGTCGACGAGGACTCGCGACCCGCTGGGAGGTGCCGGCCTCCCCGCCTGACGGTCCCGGGCTGGCCCGGCGAGGGCGAGGCGGCACGCGAGGGCGGTGCGAGCCCGGCCGAGTTCGTCGCCCTGCCCGTCCATCCGACGGTCGAGCATCGCGTCGTCGTCGTACGTGCCAGCCTCGAGCCAGGCGAGGGCCTGTGTCTGACCCTGCTCGTCCAGCGGCTCCCAGGCAAGGCACGCCGGCGCAGGAGCCTCGGGAAGGCCTGCTGGGGTCACCCAGCCGATCTCGGTGCTGGCGGGCCCGCCCATGAGGGCCTGCGGCGTCAGGTGGCCCATATTGACCGTCACGTGGGCCAGATGGCGCTTCTTGGTCAGGCGGCGCTGGATCGATCCGGGCATGAAGCCAAGGGCCTGCTTCGCGCGCCACTTCGCGTGCCGCTTGGCCCGGTGCTGGAGGGTCGGCTGTTCCTGGGGGGCCTCGGCCATTTCGGGCTGCTGGGCTGCCTGCTGCCGCTGACGCGCCCGGGCGAGGATCTCCTGGCGCTCTGAGTCGGTCACGAGCGCCCTGTGGCGTATCCGGCGGTCGTGAGCACGCCGCAAATCTAGACCTCCGGACTCCTCGGGAGACTCACCTCGGGACTGGATGTCAGAACTCTGGTGTTCTATGCTGGCATGCAGGGGTCGTGGAAGGTCACCATGGCAACAGAGGTGTCCACGTGGCTGCTCGGCTTGCCCGAGTCGGCCTACGCACGGGTTGTCGCATCCATCCAAGCCCTGGAGGAGCGAGGTCCGACCCTCGGAAGGCCGTTGGTTGATTCGATCCGTGGGAGCAACGTTCCGCATCTGAAGGAGCTGCGCGTGGGGACGATGCGAGTCCTGTTCTTCTTTGACGCTGAACGAACAGCAGTCCTGCTGGTTGCCGGAGACAAGCGGGATCGGTGGAGTCAGTGGTACCGGGAAGCGATTCCCACGGCTGAGGAGCGGATGGCGAGATGGAACCGAAGAGAGACTCGATGATGAGCGAAGGCTTCATCACACTTGCTGAGATGCTTAACATTCGCCCACCCGACGGCGCTCTTGTCCAGAATGAGGCCTCCGCGATCGAGGCTCGCCTGCGCGCACAGACTCTCCGTGAGATGCGCCAGCGGGCGGGGCTCACGCAGGCCCAGCTTGCTGAGCGCATGTGCATCTCCCAGCGCCGGGTATCGGCCATCGAACGCGGGCAGATCTCGAGAGCAGAGGTCGACACGATTCGTTCGTATGTCGCTGCTCTCGACGGTGCGGTCTACCTCGTCGCCGAGGTCGGTGACACCATAGTGCGCATCGCCTAGGGGATCGCCCAGAGCGCCATCGGGTCGTCGAGCAAGGCCATGTCGTGGCCGACCATGATGGCCGCCATTGAGTCGAAGTCGACGGTGTGACGCCAGCCGAGCTCAAGGTAAGCGGACCGACTGTCGCCCACCAGAAGATTGGTATCGACCGGGCGGGAGTTGTCGCTGGTGCTGACAACCAGGTCGTGCCAGTCGTGGATGCCGGCGGCAGCGAACGCCTTGCCGATGAAGAAGCTGAGGCGATGCGAGATGCCCGTGGCGAGCACGTAATCGTGCGGCACATCCGCGCGCACCATGAGCTGCATTGCCCGGACGTAGTCTGGTGCCCAGCCCCAGTCGCGTGCGGTCTCGATGTCACCGAGCTCGATGACCTCCTGGAGGCCGGCCTTGATCCGTGCTACACCCTTGGTGATCTTCCGTGTCACGAAGTGCCCACCGCGCAGCGGGGACTCGTGGTTGTAGAGGATGCCTGCGACGGCGTGGATGCCGCGATCCCTTGCGGCATCCACCAGATCCATCGCGTCACGCTTGGAGACCGCATAGGGACTCTTCGGCATGCGCTCCATGCGCTCCGTCTGCGGTGATCGATCCACCCCCTCGAAGATGGAGGCTGACGAGGCCTGGAACATCCGGCAGCCCGGGATCTTCTCGACCGCGCTGATGATGGCTGCCACAGCGTCCACATTGACGACGCGCACCTCTTCCTGGTGCTGCCAGCTCTCGCCGGGCGCAGTGAAGCCACCGAGGTTGTAGACCTCTGCCGGTGCCACATCGCGGATGAATGCCGCCAGTGAGTCCGTGTCAGCGAGATCGCAGTCGACCACGTCGACCGACGGTGCGTATCGCACGAGGTCCGTCGTGTCCGTGCCCGGCTTCACCAGGCCGGCGACGCTCACGCCCTCACGCGCCAGCATCGTGCACAGGATCGTGCCGTCCTGACCGGCGGCTCCGGTGACGAGGGCACGCATCGTCGGTGCTAGAACTGGCCCTCAGGAGCGCCCTCGAGGCGGGCGATGTCGGCATCGACCATGATCTTGGCGAGCTCCGGGGGCAGGACCTTGGCTTCCCAGCCCAGCTTGGCCTTGGCCTTGCCGGCATCGCCGATGAGCTCGTCCACCTCGGTCGGGCGCAGGAACTTCGGGTCGAACTTGACGTAGTCCTCCCAATGCAGGCCCGCGTGGTCGAAGGAGAACTGCAGGAAGTCACGGATCGTGTACGCGGTGCCCGTGGCCAGGACGAAGTCCTCCGGCTCGTCGGCCTGCAGCATCCGCCACATGCCGTCGGTGTACTCAGGCGCGTAGCCCCAGTCGCGGATCGCGTCGAGATTGCCCATCCAGAGCTCGCTCTGATTGCCCTTGACGATGTTCGCCACGGCCAGCGTGATCTTGCGGGTCACGAAGGTCTCGCCGCGACGCGGGGACTCGTGGTTGAAGAGCTGGCCGTTGACGGCGAACATGTCGTAGGCCTCGCGGTAGTTCTTGGTGATCCAGTAGGAGTACACCTTCGCCGCACCATAGGGACTGCGGGGATAGAACGGGGTGTCCTCGTTCTGCGGCGGCGGAGAAGCACCGAACATCTCGCTCGTCGACGCCTGGTAGAAGCGGATCGAGGTGTCGGTGGTGCGGATCGCCTCGAGCATGTTCA
>JAFMFD010000023.1 GCA_017856385.1 Actinomycetota bacterium | reverse complement strand
GGGACAAGCGAGCCAAAAGCCCCCGAAACCGGGCCCCCAAGCTCACTTGTCCCGCACGTCCGCGTTTCTCCCGCGACGCGGGACAAGCGAGCCAAAAGCCCCCGAAACCGGGCCCCCAAGCTCACTTGTCCCGCGTCGCGGGAGAAACGGGTCGAGGGGGTTACGAGTAGAGGGCGGGGCGGGGCGGAAGCTCGATGGCCTGGCGCTGGCCGGTGCGCAGGGACGCGACGGCAGCGGTGGCCACCACCGCTCCCACGTAGCCGTCCCACGTGCTCGCGCCCGGCGGCACGGTGCCCTGCTCGAGGCTGGTGATCCACGCCTGCAGCTGCAGCCGGTAGGCCTCCCCGAATCGACCGAGCCACTGCTGCGGCAGCGAGTGGCCGCGGTGCAGCGCCCGCGAGGCGTTCACGTAGGCGCCGTCAGCCATCTCCGCGGCACCCGTGCCGCCCGTCACCGCGCACGTGACCTCGTACCCGAGCTGGGACTGCACGTACATCTCCACGTCGACGACGGTCCCGAGCCTGGTCTTGAGCAGCAGGAACAGCGGGTCGTGCTGGCCCTCCGGGGTGAGCGGGCCATTGCGGCCGGTCAGCACCTCGACCCAGGCGTACTCGTCGTCCGTCAGCCAGCGGTTGATGTCGATCTCATGGATGGCGGCATTGGTGATGCTCAGCGCGCTGTCCAGGCCGTACGGGGCGACCTCATTGCGGTGCGAGTTGCGGATGATCAGCGGATCCCCGATGCCGTCCGGGCCGAAGGTCGCCTTCAACTCCACGTAGCCCGGGTCGAACCGGCGCATGAACCCCATCATGATCAGCCGCCGGCCGATGGCGACCTCCGCATCCAGCACACGTCGCGCATCGGCCTCGTTCGGGGCGAGCGGCTTCTCGCACAGTGTCGGTTTGCCGACCGCCAGGCAGGCCAGCGCCTGCTCGGCATGGCAGTCGTCGGGCGAGGCGATGAGCACGGCGTCGACGTCGGCCGCCTCGATGACGTCCTGGTACGCCCCCACGGCTCGCCCGCCCACCTCGGCGGCGAGGGCACTGGCCCGATCGCGGTCGACGTCGAAGACGACGCTGACCGACGACCCCGCCACCCGCCCAGCGAGGTCGCGAGCGTGCGATCCGCCGATGTTCCCTGCGCCGATGAGCCCCACCCGCATCGTCATGCGGCCATTCTCGTCGACGGCCCCGCCTCCGGTCCTGCGGATAGGCTCAGAGCCCGTCGACCTGGAGGCCTGTCATGCGCACCTTCTGCCCCGACCTCACCGGCTCGTTCTCGACCTCGGCCGCCCAGAACCCCACGGTCGCGATCATGGAGGCCGCCTTCGCCGACGCGGACCTCGACTACCGCTACGTCAACTGCGAGGTGCCACCCGAGAACCTCACCGATGCGGTGCGCGGCGCTGTGGCGATGGGATGGCGGGGGTTCAACTGCTCCATCCCCCACAAGGTCGCCGTGATCGAGCACCTCGACGGCCTCGCGGAGTCCGCCGCGATCATCGGCGCCGTCAACACTGTGGTCATCGACCGCAGCAACGGAACCCCGCGCCTCACTGGGGAGAACACCGACGGCCAGGGCTTCGTCGCATCGTTGCGGCCGGTGCGCGACCCGCAGGGCCAGCATGTGGTCATCCTCGGTGCCGGTGGTGCGGCGCGCGCCATCGCCGTCGAGGTGGCCCTGGCCGGTGCCCTGAGCATCACGATCGTCAACCGCACCCCCGACAAGGGGCAGGCCGTCGCCGACCTCATCGACTCGCGCACCGCCGCAGCCGGCCGTTACCTGCCCTGGACGCCGAGCCTGCACGTCCCCCACGGCACCGGCATCCTCATCAATGCGACCAACATCGGCTTCCACCCCTACGAGGACCAGATGCCCGACGTCGACATGGAGTCCGTCGATCCGGGCACGGTCGTCGCCGACGTGGTCGTGAACCCGCCCCACACGGTCTTCCTGCAGGCCGCCGCAAACCGTGGATGCACAACCTTGGACGGCCTGGGCATGCTCGTCAACCAGGCCCTCATCAACGCGCGGCTGTGGACGGGCCGGGACCTGAGCGGTGCGGTCATGCGTCGCGAGCTGGAGCGCATCTTCGGCCTGTGACGTCTCGCTAGCGATGGCTGCGACCGGGTGACAGAATCCCCCCATGCATGCACCCGGATACGCCGCCCCCACGGCCAAGGCCCCGCTCGAGCCGTTCGATGTCCCCCGCCGGGACCTCGGGCCGCGTGACGTGGGCATCGACATCAAGTACGCAGGCATCTGCCACTCCGACATCCACCAGGCCCGTGAGGAGTGGTTCACCTCCATCTTCCCGATGGTTCCCGGCCACGAGATCGCCGGTGTCGTGAGCGCCGTCGGGTCCGAGGTCGCGGGCCTGAAGGTCGGCGACCGCGTCGGCGTCGGATGCAATGTGGGCTCGTGCGGCTCGTGCTCGACGTGCGCGCGCGGCGAGCAGTCCTACTGCAAGGCGGGCCCAGCGCCGACCTACAACGGATATGAGATGGACCGCGTGACCCCGACGTACGGCGGCTACTCCGCGTACATCGTCACTGACGAGGACTTCGTCTTCCGGATCCCCGACTCCCTCGGCCTGGACGTCGCAGCACCGCTCCTGTGCGCGGGCATCACGCTGTACCAGCCGCTGGCGGAGTGGAAGGCGGGCCCGGGAGTGCGCGTCGGCATCGTCGGCCTCGGCGGGCTGGGCCACATGGGCGTGAAGATCGCGGCGGCCATGGGCGCGGAGGTCACGCTCATCAGCCACTCGCCCGGCAAGGAGGCCGACGGCTACCGGCTCGGCGCCCAGCACTTCCTGCTGTCCAGCGACAAGGAGGCGATGAAGGCCGCGAATGCCTCCCTCGACCTCATCATCACCACCGCCTCCGCGATGACTCGCCTTGATCCCTACCTGCGGCTGCTCGACTTCGACGGCACCATGGTGATCGTCGGCCTGCCCGAGAACGACCTGACGTTCAGCGCGTTCAATGTCATCAGCCACCGTCGTCGGATCTCCGGGACGAACAACGGGGGCATCCCGCAGACGCAGGAAATGCTCGACTTCTGCGGCGAGCACGGTCTCGGTGCAGACATCGAGCTCATCGGGTTCGATCAGGTGAACGAGGCGTGGGAGCGCGTTGTCGCGAGCGACGTCAAGTATCGCTTCGTCCTCGACACCGCGACGCTGTAGCTACGCCTCAGCGGCGCAGCAGGGGGCGGGTCAGGCACGTCGGCCCGCCCTCGCCCTTGTTGATCTCGCTGGCCGCGTACGTGTGCACCTCGACGCCGTGATTGCGGAGCAGCCGGGCCGTCGCGTCATTGCCCTCGGCGAGGACGACGACACCGGGCGCGACGGCGAGGATGTTGCACCCCAGCGAGACGTAGTCCTCGTCCGGCACGGCGATGGTCTCGATACCGCGCTGCCGAAGCGCCTGCAGCAGTGCAACTGGGGCGAGCCGCTCGTACACGACCGCGAGGTCCTCGCGCACGGGCGAGATCACCGACATCAGGTGCAGGCAGTACTCCGGGCCCAGATCGTGGGGCATGTCGAACCGCTCGACGGTGACACCGCGCGGCGCGAGGATCGACGTGAGCTGGTCGATCGCCGCCTGATTCGTGCGGTAGGTGCGACCCACCGCCAGCGTCGCGTCGTCGAGCCACAGCATGTCGCCACCGTCGGCGGTCGCGGGAGCGGTGAGGCGCCCGACGACGGGGATGCCCAGCTCGGCCAGCTGCATCGTCAGCAGCGGCGGCTCGCCCTGCCGCACGGCCTTGGCGCCGCGCAGCTGGATCACGCCGTCACCCACGACGAAGGCCGGGTCATACGTGAAGATCGCGTCGGGCATGTCGTCCTCGGGTGGCAGCACCTCCACCGCGCAGCCGAGCCGCTCGAGCAGCGTGACGAAGTCGGCGTGCTGATGCGCCAGCAGGTCCAGGTCCAGCGGCTGGGCCCAGTGCGCCACCTCGTAGTCGCCTCGCGGGGAGGGAGGGCGCACCGCGACCCGGCGCAGCGTCGTCACCATCGACGTGACTCCGACATCGCTCATGTTCGGCTTCCCATTCGCTCAAGGATCCCCTGAAGTCGCAGCCGATTGTTGCGCAGGATGGCCAGGAACGGCCCATTGGCCACCGCCGCGAAGACGACCCAGCCGAGTGCCAGCCACCACGGGTTGAACAGGAACAGCACGCACGCCCCGACGATGGATCCCACATGGACCCACTCGGCGCGACTCACCTCGATGTAGTAGCGCTGCAGCGCAGGGCCGTCGGTACCCGGGAGCGCCGACTTGCTCTGCCCACCGAACAGCGCGCCGGCCTCGGGCAGCCGAGCCGCGAGCCATGACGCTCCGATGCGCCGGTAGAAGGCCGGGGTCTCCCAGGGCAGGAAGGGCAGGTGCCAGGCCGTCAGGCCCAGCCAGCGGTCCGGCCAGCGGGGGGCCGTGGCCCCGAGGAGGGCGATCACGGCGACGAGCACGGCGAAGTCGACAAGCATCCGCTGCCACGTCACCACGCGGCGAGGGAGGGATTTGAACCCCCGGAGGGTTGCCCCTCGGGCGCTTTCAAGGCGCCTGCAATCGGCCGCTCTGCCACCTCGCCTGAGCAGCACACGCTACTGGCTGACGGGCTATTCGGCGGCTGCCGGGTCAGCGTTCGGATCGGCTGGCTGCCCCTGGCCGTCGAGTACGTTCTCCTCCGCCGGATCCGTCGTGGGCGCCTCGGTCCCGGCCTCGCCGGGCAGGGGTCCGTCCTGGGCGAGATCGTCGACGATAGCCATGTCGTCGGTCATGGCCTCGTCGTCGGAGGGTGCGGCCGGAAACGGGCCGGCGACGAATCCCTCAGGTGCCTCCCCGATCGGGTACGGCTGGTTGACGAACGACACCGCGGGCTCGGCGAGGGCGAGCAGCGACCACGT
This sequence comes from Actinomycetota bacterium, assembly GCA_017856385.1. Taxonomy (GTDB): domain Bacteria; phylum Actinomycetota; class Actinomycetes; order S36-B12; family S36-B12; genus UBA10649. The sequence continues at coordinate 24,511 of JAFMFD010000023.1, read as the reverse complement.
GCTCCCGTCGGAGGCGGTGAGGATCCATGACGGAAGGAGCATGATGCTGCCGTCGGGCTGCCAGTACTGCGCGAGGCCGAGTTCCGCCGACACGATCTCGACGGTCGACACCGGCAGGTCGATCTGGGGCACGCCTGCGACGCTCGGCCGGGGTGCCGGTGTCGACACGGGCTCGGTGGCCGGGGTGATCGGGCTCGCAGGCATGGACGACCACGGGGCCTGGGTGGAGCGCAGGACGGCTGCAGCAGCGCCCACAACCGGGTAGCTCGGGATCGACTCGAGCCCGGACGAGAATCCTGAGGCCTGCACGACGCGACCGGTCCCGTCGATCAGCAGGCGCCAGCCCAGCTGCGTGCGCTGGTCCGCGACGACCTGCCACGCGTTGACGGCGGCGCGGCCGTCGACCTCGCCGATCTCGTACTCGACGGTGGAGATGTCGACGCCGATGCCCTGGAGGATGTCGGCCGCCGCGGAGATCGCGACCGGCGGCTCGAGGACGGGCGCCGCCTCGGGCAGCGCCAGCGCGGCGGGATCGGTGTACGTCCACGAGAAGAGCGGGTCGCTGCTGACGCGCACGGCCGCGGCCCCGTCGGCGCCCACCTGCCAGCCGGTGTCGGTCTCGGTCACCGTTCCGGTGGCCCCGAAGGCGGTGGCGAGGATCGAGGCGACCTGCCCGCCGCTGATGCCCGCATTCACGAGCCGGTAGCCGGGTGCGGTGCCGGACGAGTCCGGCAGGTCGCCGACCGGGGCGAGCAGGATCGGCCAGGTCGCCGTGGGAACGCGCGCCGTCGTGATCATGACGGTGCCGGGTGCGGGGACCGGCAGGGCGCCGACGGGCATCGGTGCTGCGACCGCACCTTCCTCGACGACCTCCTGCGTCTGCAGGATCACCTCGGGCTCGGGCGAGGTGTAGCGCCCGACGACGGCCCCGGCCGCGGCCGCGGCGATGACGAGCACGATGACGCCGATGACGGACAGCACGCGGCGCGCCCTGGACCGCGGGGCGGCGTGCGAGACGGGGCCCTCCGTGGCCGGGGAGGCCGCGGCCGGGGGCGAGGCAGGCGAGGCAGCGAATGCGGCAGGCGTGGGCGCAGGCACCGGTGCGGGCGGCGTCGGCGTGGGCGCAGGCACCGGTGCGGGCGGCGTCGGCGTGGGAGCGGGTACGACCACGGGCGGGACGGCCACGGTCGGGGCCGTGGGGGACACCGCAGGCGGCTGCTGCTCGCCGAGGAACGCCGCAAGCATCTCCTCGTCGATCGCGAACTCCTCCTGCACCGGCGGCGTCGCGACGGGCAGCTCCTGGGTCGGGGAGTCCGACGTGCCAGCCGGGGGCTCGACCGGGTCAGCGGGCACCGCAGCGTCGGGACGATCCGGCTGACTCTCGTCGCCGGTCGGCTCGTCTGGCATGGGGCCCCCTCAGCGTGCCCGGAGCGGCACACGGCCACTGTGCCGCGCCCAACTCGACGGCCCTGCCTGCGACACGCCTGCCGTGACCAATCCGACGCTCGCGCGCAACTACTCCGCGGGCTCGAGCGGGATGGGCACCGAGGGTGGCGCCTGGCGTCGGTCCATGATCAGGCCGACCACGGTGAGGGCGAGGGAGACGACGACGACAGTCGTGACGATCTCGGCGACAGTCTCGTGACGCCACACGACGACGACGCCGACCAGCACGATGAGGGCCGCCCACACCGCGAACACCGCGCGCTGGTCCTGCGTCGCGAGCCGGGCGTAGAGCAGGACCTGCACGAGCGCGAAGGCCGATCCCTCGAGCGCGAAGAGCCACGCCTCCGAGCCGAGCTCGGTGTACTGCGCGCCGCCGAGGATGCGGATGACGAGGTCGCCGAAGAGGAAGGAGAAGCCGGTGATGACGAGGCCGACGATCGCGGTGAGCCCGGTCGCGAGGTAGACCGTCCGCGTGCTGCGGCCCCCCGTCATCTTGGGGAAGAGCACGATGATGATCGCGTTGGGAAGGAAGAACGCGATCTTGGCGAGCAGGACACCGACCGCGTACTCCCCCGACTGCACCTCGGTGAGGTAGATGCGGGCGAGCAGCACGTCGATGTTGGTGAGGGTGAAGAGCACCATCAGTGCATGCACGACGTGGGCGAACTCCACCGGCATGCCGGCCCGCAGCGAGGAGGACCACGCCCCCGGGCAGATGAGCCGGTAGGCGACGAAGGCGCCGACAGCGCAGCCCGTGACGACCCCGATGCCGACACCGGTCACGCTGCCGAGGACGACGACGCCGACGATGCCGCCGACCGCACGCCCCACGCCGTTGGCGATGAACGCCCATGACAGCCGCAGGTGCTCCTCGCGGCCCTGCGCGATGCCCATGGCGGCCGATCCGATGACGACGAAGCCGATGGACGCGACGCCGGTGGCGACCGCGATCACCGGGATCTGGAACACCACGCTCACCGGCCACGCCAGCAGGACGCCCGCGACCATGATGCCGCCCGCGACGAATGCCGACATGCGGATTGACTCGCCCTCGACCCGGGCCCGCTCGTCGCCCGCGACCGCGACGCGACGGGCCGTGAAGGCCTGCATGGCGATGCCGATCGTGCTGATGATGACGAGCAGGCCGAGCAGCGCGCCGAGTGCGCCGAAGTCGGCCGGGGTGAGCACCCGGGCCGCAACCATGCTCAGCAGGTACGCCGCGCCGTTGCCCACGAGCGTCGCCGCGCCGACGAACACCAGGCCCTTGGCCAGCGCGGCGCGCGGCTGCGACGAACTCACCGGATCACCCTACCCACGCGAGGTGCCGCCCATCGGCACCCCGAATGCGGCGTCAGTTGTTGGGGTCGAAACGCGCGATGCGACCCCAACAACTGACGCAGGTCAGAGCTGCGGGATGCCTGCCATCGCCTCGGCGAACCGGGCCTCGGAGACCTCCTCGTCGACCATCGCGCCGTTGAGGAAGGCGTCGTACGCGGCAAGGTCGAAGTGCCCGTGCCCGCACAGTGCGGTCAGGATCACCGTCTCCTCACCCGTCTCCTTGGCCTTGAGCGCCTCGCGGATCGCCATCGCGATCGCGTGCGTGGGCTCGGGCGCCGGGACGATGCCCTCGGTGCGCGCGAACTGTACGGCTGCCGTGAAGCATTCGGTCTGCGGCACCGCAACGGCATCCATCAGGCCCAGCTCGTAGATGTGCGAGATGAGCGGAGCCATGCCGTGGTAGCGCAGGCCACCGGCATGGATCGGGTCGGGGATGAAGTCATGGCCGAGGGTGTGCATCTTCATCAGCGGCGTCATGCCTGCGGTGTCGCCGAAGTCGTATGCGTACACGCCCCTGGTGAGCGAGGGGCACGACGCTGGCTCGACGGCGAGGATGCGCGGGTTGATGCGCCCGGCGAGCTTCTCGCGCAGGAAGGGGAACGACAGGCCCGCGAAGTTCGAGCCACCACCCGTGCAGCCGACGATAAGGGTCGGGGTATCGCCCGCCATCTCCATCTGCAGCAGGGCCTCCTGGCCGATGATCGTCTGGTGCAGCAGCACGTGATTGAGCACCGAGCCGAGCGCGTAGCGGGTATTGGGGTCGCTGGCGGCGACCTCGACGGCTTCGGAGATCGCGATGCCGAGGGAGCCTGACCAGTTCTTCGGGTCCTTGGCGAACTCCCGGCCGACCGCGGTCACGTCGGACGGCGAGCGGTGCACGTGCCCGCCGAAGGCCTCCATCATCAGGCGTCGGTAGGGCTTGGCGTCGTAGGAGGCGCCGACCTGCCAGACCTCGCAGTCCAGGCCGTAGAGGGCGCACGCGAACGACAGGGCGGTGCCCCACTGCCCCGCACCGGTCTCGGTGGTGAGCTTGGTGGTGCCCTCCTTCTTGTTGTAGTACGCCTGCGGCACCGAGGTGTTGGTCTTGTGCGAGCCAGCGGGCGAGACGCCCTCGTACTTGTAGTAGATGCGCGCGGGGGTGCCGAGCGCCTTCTCGAGGCGGTGGGCGCGGAACAGGGGCGACGGCCGCCACTGGCGGTAGACGTCCAGGACTCCACCCGGAATGTCGATGTACCGGTCCGCGGAGACCTCCTGGAGGATCAGCTCCATCGGGAACAGGGGCGCGAGGTCCTCCGGCCCCACCGGGTCCATGCGGCCGGGGTGCAGCGGCGGCGGCGGGGGTGCCGGCAGGTCGGCCATAATGTTGTACCAGGTGGTCGGCATCTGGTCCTCGGTGAGGACGTACTTGTGCTGCTGGATCACGTCGTCCATGGCTGCCTCCGTCAGGGGGAATGTGTCTGGAAGGTAGTGCGGCCGCTCCCCTCACGGCAGGACTTTCCCCAAACCCCGTAGCTGGTGCTTCTGGTACTTATGTGACGTTTGGGACGACTGTGACCATCCTCACCCGGCCGCGGATCAGCATCCGCATTCCGGACAGCCGACGTGCCGCCCCGGGACGACCCTCCTAGCGTCGAAGGCCTGTTCCACGACGGCCCACGGACGCAACGAGGACGGGAGGCACCATGGCACGACCCCGCTTCGCGGTGGCCATCACCGGCGTGACCGCCGCCTTCGCCCTCGCCCTGGGCGTGCTGCCCGTTCTCCACGGGCCCCCGGCGGTCGGTGCCCCCCTGTACCTGGTGGCCTCGCCGCCGCCCGCCGCAGCGCTCGCAGGCCCGGCCCCGGCCGCGGTGCGCATCTCCCTGGACAAGCAGGCGCTCGCCGACCGCCAGCAGCGCGCCCGTGCCCAGCGCGCGGCCCGGATCGCCCAGATGCGGACCCGGATCCTGCAGGTCGCCCGCAAGCAGATCGGCGACCGCTACCGAGCCGGGCGCAACGGCCCGGATTCCTTCGACTGCTCGGGCTTCACGCAATTCGTCTACCGAACTGCCATCGGCATGACGCTCCCGCGCACCTCGCGCCAGCAGTACGCCGAGGTTGTACGCATCCCGCGCAGCAAGGCCAGGCCCGGCGACCTCGTGTTCTTCTTCGAGAACGGCGCCCACCACGTCGGGATCTACATCGGTGGCAACCGGATGATCGATGCGCCGAGCGCGGGGCACCGCGTGCGCGTGAACCCGATCGACGAATCATGGTGGGGCCGCAGCTTCACCGGGATGGGCCGCATCCTGCCGGCCTGACCGGCTCAGGTGTCGCGAGCCACTCGCGGGAGCTCGACCCGGACGAGCAGTCCGCCCTCCCGGGACGCCAGTGCCTGCACCTCGCCGCGCACGGAGGCCACCGTCTCGCGCACGAGTGCCAGGCCGAGCCCGGTGCCGCCCGGTGCCGCGGCGGATCCTCGACGGAAGCGCTCGAACACCGCCTCGCGCTCACCCTCGGGGACACCCGGACCGTCGTCAGCCACCGTGAGCACGACCGCCTGCGGCGATGCGTCGACCCCGACGATCACGTGCTCGCGCGCGTACTGCAGCGCATTGCCGAGCAGCTCGTCGACGATCCGGGCCATGCTGCCCCGCGGCGCGCGCACGAGGGCCTCGTCGACCGCATCGACATCGATTGCGATGCCCGCCTCCGAGAAGACAGGAGTCGCAGCATCCGCGCGCTGGCGCACGATGGCTCCGAGGTCCTGCTCCTCCAGCGGCAGTGAGCCGGCATCGCCCTTGGCGAGCTCGAGCACCTGCTCGATGCGGTGCGTGAGCCGGTCGACCTCCACCGTCGCGGCCCGTGCCTCGTCGGCCACCTCCGGCTGGTCCGTGACGTCCTCGATCGCCTCCAGGCGCAGCCGCACGCCGGTGAGCGGGGTGCGCAGGTGATGCGAGGCATCCGCCGCGACCCGCTGCGTGCGTCGCAGGATCTCCGAGAGCCGCTCGGCCGTCCCGTTCAACGCGACCGCGACGGCCCGCACCTCCGCAGGCCCCTCGTCGACGGGGGCACGCTGGTCGAGATCGTTGGGCAGGTCAGCGGCGACGCGTGCCACCCGGTCGAGCGGCCCGACGATGGAGCGAGCGAGCACCCAGGCGACGAGACCAGCGGTGGCGATCACCGTGACCACGAACACCGCGAGCCAGCGCTGCGTCTGCTCCACGGCATCGTCGACGATGGACTCAGGCAGCGACAGCCGCACCGCGCCCACGACGTTGTAGCCCTGGACGATCGGTGCGGCCACGTAGCGCAGCTCCTCGCCGAGCGTCTGCGACATCCGCACATCCGAGGCCAGGGAGCCGGCGAGAGCTGCATCGATCTCCAAACGATCGAACGCGCGGTCCAACTCGGTGTTCCCGCTGTCGGCGGCCAGTGTGCGCTCCAGATCGACCACGACGACGCGCGCGCCCGTGCTCTCAGCCGTCGCCTCGGCGGTCGCCTGCCAGTCGATCGACGGCTGCGCGGCCATCTGCGCCGCCGTGGCAAGCGTGTCGACCTCGAGCCGCGAGACGAGTGCCTCCCGCTGGTCGTTCGCGACGACGAGCACCAGCGGGATCGCGAGCGCGACGGCGACGAACGCCGCGAGCAGCGCCATGGCGATGACGAGTCGACGCGTCATGCGTCATCCACCGCGAGCCGGTACCCGACGCCGCGCACGGTCTCGATGAGCGAGGGATCGCCGAGCTTGCGGCGCAGCGACGCGACGTGCACGTCGAGGGTCTTGCCCGTGCCGATCCACACCGGGTCCCAGACGCGCGAGAACAGCTCCTGCCGCGTCACCGCGCGGCCGGGCTCTTCGGCGAGGACGGCGAGCAGGTCGAACTCCTTCGCCGTGAGCTCCACCTCCCGGCCGTCGACACTCACGCGATGACGGTTGCGATCGACGACGACGCGTCCCGACGCCAAAGGCGCATCGACGCGGCGGCGGCGGGCGATCGCACGAATGCGCGCGGCAAGCTCGCGCACGGAGTAGGGCTTCACGACGTAGTCGTCGGCGCCGATCTCCAGTCCGACGATGCGGTCCGTCTCGTCGCCGCGAGCTGTCGCGATGATGACGGGCACATCGGAGACGCGGCGCAGCTCGCGCAGCACGTCGAGGCCGTCACCGTCCGGCAGGCCGAGGTCAAGGAGGACGACGTCGACGCCTGACGCAGCCGCAACGACGTGGCTGGCGTAGGCAACGTGCTCGGTCTCGATGCCATTGCGCTGGAGGCCCGCGAGCAGAGGTTCGGAGACCGCGGGGTCGTCCTCGACCACGAGCACCTTCACGGCGCCATCGTGTCACGGCACTCGAGCCCCTGATGCCCCCTGCGCGGGGCGCCTCCCGAGAGGTCCGCACGCCTTACCCGGGCTTTACCTGCGCATGGCTGGGCCTTCATCGCTGCGCTCGTACCGTGAATGCATGACCACGGCGCTCCTGGCTCCCACGACCGCGGAATCGACGTTCCGCGCGATGGGCACCGACGTGCACGTCCTCGTGCACGCCCATCCCGGTCTTGCCCCGCTGCTGGTCGACCTGGCCCGCGAGCGGATCGAGGTCCTCGAGTCGTCGTGGAGCCGCTTCCGTGCCGCCAGTGAGCTCTCCCTCCTGAACGCCGCCGCCGGGTCCGGCCCGGTGTCGGTGAGCCCCGATCTGCTGCTGCTGGTCGAGCGGATGCGGGAAGCATGGCTGCTCACCGACGGCCTCTTCGACCCCACCATCTGGGAGTCGATCACGCGGCTCGGCTATGACGCCGACTTCGCGACTGTCACCTCCCGCACCGCAGCACCCGCGGCCACGATCGACGTGGCTCCCGCACCAGGCATGGCCGGGATCGTCATCGATCACGCGGCCTCGACGGTGCAGCTGCCGCGCGGCATCGGCCTCGACCCCGGAGCCATCGGCAAGGGCCTGGCTGCTGACGTCGTCGCCGACGAACTGCGCGACCTCGGCGCCGAGGGCGTCCTGGTGAACCTTGGCGGCGACATCGCTATCCGCGGGCGCATCGACGCTTCGTGGTGCATCGGCGTGGAGGACGAGCGCGTGCGCGCGCAGTCGCCAAATCGCCTGCTGACCCAGCTGTCGTTCGGAGACGACCAGGACGCGATCGCCATCGCCACGTCCACGACCCTCACCCGTCGGTGGGCGCAGGGCACGCGGCATCACGTCATCGACCCGCGCACGGGGGACGTCGCACGCGGTGACCTCACGCAGGCGACCGTCCTGCACGAGCAGGCATGGCGAGCCGAGGTGCTCGCCACGGCGGCGCTGCTGCAGGACAGCGCCTCGGCACTGGCCTGGCTCGACAACCGCGGAATCGCCGCCCTGCTGACCACAGCAACAACCACCCATCGCACCCGCGCCCTGGCCGGGTCGGAACTCAAGGAGCATCACCATGGCTGAACTGCCCTGGACCTGGCTGGCCATCCGCGCGAGCGGCATCACCGCCTGGGGACTGCTGACCGCCGTGCTGGTGTACGGCCTGCTGCTGCGCACGCGCCTGCTCGGCTCGTGGGCGTCGCCGATCCGGCTGATGGACCTGCATCGCTGGCTCGGGGTCACCGCGGTCGCGTTCCTCATCGTCCACATGGCACTGCTGCTGGTCGACCCGGTGATCCGGTTCAACCCGGCCCAGATCCTGATCCCCGGCCTCGCGCCGTGGCAGCCGCTCGCAGTGGCGCTCGGCACGCTGGCGTTCTGGGCGATGATCCCGGTGCAGCTCGCCGGACGATTCCGAAGCCGCCTCGGCAAGGCGGGGGCGACGGTGTTCAAGCGCGCGCACTGGGTGGCGTTCGCCGCCTGGCCGCTGGCCACGGCGCACTACCTGATGGCGGGCACCGATGCCCTCGCCGACTGGTCGCTGGCCGTGCTCGTCATGGGCGCCGGCCTGATCGTGGTCGGCCTGCTGGCGCGCGGCTTCGTGCCCCCGCCGGCCCGGGCCACGAGGCCCGCGGCGACGTCGCCCAAGGCGCAGCCCGTCGCACCCGCCGACGCGCTCGTCGGCGCCAGCTGACCATTCCTCCCCCACGAGACTGAAGGAGTCCCCATGGAACGAGCAAGCATCATCGCGGCCGTGGCTGCCGCAGGCGGTGTCCTCATCGCAGCATCCGTGGCCAGCGCTGCCGTGATCAACGCGACCGCGAGCACCGGCCAGGACGACACCACCCGGCAGATCGTCGCCGCGCCCGCCACGAGCGCGGCCGCTGTCCCGGTGGTCGAGCCGTTCGTCGCCGAGCCGGTCGTCATCGAGCCGCTGGTCGCTGAATCGGCCACGCCCACGGTCGCGGTGCCGGAGCTGTCCGCCGAGGTGGCGGCCCGCCTCGTGCTGTCCGCGACCGACGGCGGCACGGTCACCGATGTCCGCACCGCCAAGCACGGCGGCCATCCCGCCTGGGCGGTGACCGTGCAGCGGGCCGACCAGTCGGTGGTCACCGGATTCGTCGACCGCGCGCAGGGCGTCGTCTACGACTGGGTCGTCGTCACGCCCGCTCCCGAGCCCAAGGCAACGTACGAGGGCGAGGACCACGAGGGCGACGAGTACGCGAACGAGGACCACGAGGGCGACGAGTACGAGAACGAGGACCACGAGGGCGACGAGCATGGAGATGATGACGATGACTGAGCAATCGCGCACGACCGCACGGCCCGCACGGCCCGCCGCCAAGCGCGGCTCGTCGACACCGCAGCGGATCCTGTCGGCCGGCCTCGCCGGCGCGACCTGCGTGGGCATCGTCGGGCTCCTCGGCGTCCGGATGGTCCAGGCGCAGGAGGCTGACGCCGCTGCCGCAGGGACGGCCGCGGTCGACACCACCGCCCAGCCGGCAACCACGTCGACCGGCCTGACCCAGGCGGATCTCGACGCCTACGCGGCCGCACTCAGCGACCAGCGTGCGCGTCTGGACGCCTACCGCGCCGACCTGGTCTCTGCCGCCGAGCAGCTGGGCCTGATCACCAGTACGGGTCAGTCGGGCCAGCCCGCCCAGCCCGGGCAGGTGCGCCGGGCCGCGCAGCCGCGACCGGACGCCGTCCCGCTGCAGTCCGCGCCGGCACCGCAGGCCGCGGCGCCGCAGTCCTACACCAAGGGCAGCTGAGGTCCGCAGGCACCGAGGCGTGCCAGCATGAGCGCGTGAGCACCTACGGACTGGAGGGCGTGCTGTCGTGGGCGCAGGCCCGGCACGTCGCGGCCACCGCCGCGCGGCCGCTGCCGGCCACGCCCGCCCGCCTCGACGAGGCCGTCGGCAGCACACTCGCTCGCGACCTCGTCACGGTGATCGACGATCCCCCGGTCGACTCCGCGGCCGTGTCGGGGTTCGCCCTCTGCGGCGAGGGTCCCTGGCGGGTGGGCGAGCATGATGTCCTGACCCCGGGCTGGGCCGCACCCGTCGAGGCGCGCGCCCCGCTGCCGCGGCACGCCGATGCCGTGCTCGCCCGTGACGACGCCGTCGTCGAGAGGCGCGGCGACGGGACGACCGTGGTGCTGGCCGTCGACCCGCTCAGCCGGGTGCCCGACGAGGCCGCGCGTCCGCACCTCGGGGAGGGCATCGCACGACAGGCGAGCATCGCGCCGGCCGGTCACGTGCTGCTGCCGATGGGCCGGGCGGTCACACCGGCGGTGGTGTCCCTCGCCGCGGCCCGTGGCCTCGATGCGATCGACATCGTCCGACCGCCCGTCGTCGGCACCCTCGTCCTGGGATCGACGCTCCTCAAGCACGGCCCTCCGCGCAACGGTCATGTGCGCGACGCCCTCGGTGATGCCGTGCCCGCATTCGTCGGCGCGCTCGGTGCGCGCGGCAATCCGGCCGTCCGCGCGCCGGACCGACTGGACCTGCTCACGCAGGAGATCGACGACGCCGACGTCGACGTGCTCATCACGACGGGCTCGACCGCTCCGGGCCCGGACAGTCACCTGCGCGCGGTGCTGCGCGACCTCAACGCCCGCTGGCTCGTCGACGGCGTGAGCGTCACCCCGGGCGCGCAGATGCTGCTGGCCCGGCTGGTCGACGGCCGCCTGCTCGTCGGCCTGCCCGGTGACCCGGTGGCGGCGCTGGCGGCTCTCGTCACCCTCGTCAGCCCGCTCATCCGCGCGCTGCGCGACGACCCTGGTGTCGAGCGCCGACGTTCTGCCGTACTCCTCGACGACGCCGAGCCGGCGGACTACGCCGACGACACCGCCCTGGTCCCGGTGTCCCTCGACTCGACGCCGGCGGGTACCCAGGCCCGTCCCTACGCGATGACCGGCCCGCAGGGCCAGGTCGGCTGGGCGCGGGCCGACGCGATCGCCATCGTGCCGCCCGGGGCCGGGTACCGGGGGGATGTCGTGGAGCTGCTGGATCCGTACGGCCGGGATCTGGCCGACCTCCCCCGCCATTGAGACATACACAACATTTCCCATCTGCTTAGTAGGAAATACCTCCTGAAGCCCCTATCGTGAGCCTGTGCTCGGACTCGACTTCGGCCTCTCGGTGGGCGGCTTCCTCACGGGGCTCCTCGTCGGGCTCACCGGGATGGGCGGGGCGGCCCTGATGACCCCCATGCTGGTGCTGCTCTTCGGCGTGCCCCCGGCCGCCGCGGTGTCCAGCGACGTCCTGGCCACCGCGATCATGAAGCCCGTCGGCGCCTGGGTCCACATCCGGTCCCGGACGGTCCACTGGGGCCTGGTCGGGTGGCTGTCCGCCGGGTCGATCCCGGGGGTCCTGCTGGGCACCTGGATCTTCTCGTCGGTCCTGCGTACCGACGAGGCCGGCGACACCATCCGCGCCTGGATCGGCTGGGTGCTGCTGGCCGCCGTGGCCGCGATGGTGGCCAAGGTCTGGGTCGGCCGGCGTGCCTCCGGAAAGCGGGCGGCGCCGTCCTTGGAGGGCACGCGGATGCCGGTGCGCCGCGTGCCCACGGTCGTGCTGGGCCTGGGCGTGGGCGTCCTCGTCGGCATGACCAGCGTCGGCTCGGGCTCCCTGGTGGTCACCGTCCTGCTCCTGCTCTACCCCCTGCTGCGGCCGTCGATCCTCGTCGGCACCGACCTCGCCCAGGCCGTGCCGATGCTGGTCGTCGGCGCCCTGGCGCATGCCGGCCTCGGCGAGATCAGCCTCGTCATCGTGGCGTCCCTGCTGATCGGGCAGATCCCGGGCGTCTGGCTCGGGGCCCGGATGTCGTCCCGCTACGACGGGACGGCCCTGCGGTACCTGCTCATGGTCGTCCTCGCCGCGACGGCGACGAAACTGCTGGGGGCGCCGACGTGGATTGCTGGCATGATCGGCCTGCTGGGCCTGATCGTGGTGGGCATCGTCTTCGTCAGGGAACGGAACAATGGCAAAGCGCACGTCACGCCTGCAGATGCCGTCGACGGACCCCAACGCGTTACCGCCCCTGAAGTTCCCTGAGCGACGCTTCAGCCCGATCCGCAACATCGGGGTCCGCATCCTCATCGCCGTCATGGCACTGGTGGTCACGGCGACCCTCGTCTGGGTCGAGGGCGACTGCTACCAGGACCGCGGCGACGAGAGCGGCCTGAGCTGGATCGATGCGCTCTACTACGCCGCGGTCACCCTCTCCACCACCGGCTACGGCGACATCACGCCGGTCTGCGAGTCCGCACGACTCGTCAACGTCCTTGTCATCACGCCGCTGCGCTTCCTGTTCCTCATCGTGCTCGTCGGCACGACGATCGAGGTGCTCACGCAGCGCACCCGGGAGCAGATGCGCTCACGCCGCTGGAGGAGCACCGTGAACGATCACACCGTCATCATCGGATACGGCGTCAAGGGTCGCGCTGCCGCGAAGTCCCTCGTCGACGCAGGCACGGATCGGCACCAGATCGTCGTCGTCGCGACCGATCGCGGTGAGATCGACGAGGCCACGCGCGACGGATTCGTCGGTGTCGTAGGCGACGGCCGCCGCGAGAACGTGCTGCGCGACGCGGCCATCGACCGCGCCAAGCGCATCGTCGTCGCGACCAACGAGGACGACACCTCGATCCTGGTCACCCTCACGGCCCGCCGGCTGTCGCCGCATGCGACCATCGTCGCCGCGGTGCGCGAGGCGCAGAACCTGGAGATCCTGCGCCAGTCGGGTGCCAACAACGTCATCCCGACGGCGGAGTCGGCTGGACGCCTCATGGGCCTGTCACTGCTCTCGTCGACGGCCGGGGAGATCATGGAGGACCTGCTCGACTCCGGCCGTGGACTCGAGGTCGTCGAGCGCGAGATCACCCGCGAGGAGATGGGCATGGCCCCCTCGGACCTTGACGCCTCGGGGCAGATCGTCTTGGCTGTCATCCGCAAGGGCGTCGCGCACCGCTTCGACTCCAACGACATCACGCGACTGGAGCCGGGCGACCGACTCGTCGTCATCCGTCACAACCCTCCGGAGAGGGGCTAGGCGTTGCACGCGATCACCGTCGACGGCCCCGGGGGGCCCGAGGTCATGCAGTGGACCAAGGTGCCCGACCCGACTCCCGGTCCGAGCGAGGTGATCGTCGAGGTCGCGTCCGCAGGCGTGAACCGCGCCGACCTGCTGCAGCGCCAGGGCCTGTATCCACCACCGAGGGGCGCATCGGACATCCTCGGGCTGGAGTGTTCCGGGACCATCACGGCCGTGGGTGCCGCACTGCCGCTGGACCGCATCGGCGAGCGCGTGTGCGCGCTGCTGGCAGGCGGGGGCTACGCCCAGAAGGTCGCCGTGCCGGTGGGCCAGCTCATGACGGTGCCGACCGGCGTGAGCCTGGTCGACTCGGGCGCACTGCCCGAGGTGGCGTGCACGGTGTGGAGCAACCTCGACATGGTCGCCAACCTCGGCGAGGGTGAGTGGCTGCTCATCCACGGCGGCGGCTCGGGCATCGGGACGATGGCCATCCAGGTCGGGCGCGCGCTCGGCGCACGCGTCGCCGTCACCGCCGGCAGCCAGGCCAAGCTCGACCAGTGCGCAGCCTTAGGCGCCGAAGTGCTCATCAACTACCGCGACCAGGACTTCGTGGCGGCCATCAAGGACGCCACCGGGGGCCGCGGCGCCAACGTCATCCTCGACAACATGGGGGCCGCCTACCTCGAGCGCAACGTCGACGCCCTCGCCCGCGACGGCCGCCTCGTGATCATCGGCATGCAGGGTGGTGTCGCCGCGGAGGTCAACCTCGCCGCACTGCTGGCCAAGAACGCCTCCATCTCGGCCACCTCGCTGCGCGGGCGGCCCGGGTCGGAGAAGGCCGCGATCTGCACGGCGGTCGAGCGCACCGTCTGGCCGTGGATCCACGCCGGGATCATCCGCCCAGTGATCGACCGCACCATGCCGATGGCCGAGGCTCCCGAGGCGCACCGGCTGCTGGCCGACGGCGCCGTGACGGGCAAGATCCTGCTGACCCCATGAACCGGGGTTGACCCGGGCTTGACCCGGGTCAGCCGTGCGTGATCAGGACGCGGGCAGCGCGGCGATGCGCTGGCCCAGGTAGGCCGAGAACCAGCCGCGGTACTTCTCCTGCAGCATGGGATTGCGCCAGTCGGCACCGGTGACCACTCCGCGGCACGTCGGCGCCTGGCACAGGCAGGTGAACTCGTCGTAGTCACTGGCATCGCACATCGCGTAGTCGAACGTCAGCTCCTCGCCCGGCGCGATGTCACGCATCGCCACGACGAGCGTCGAGCCACGGATACCGAGATTCGGCTCGCAGGAGTGGTTGAGCATGTCACCCGGCTCGGGCACGTCATCGGAGACGAGGTACAGGTCGTCGTCGACCTGGATGCTGCGCGACTGGCGGTCGCTCGACAGGGTGCCGAGGCTGGCGCGGTCGACGACCCAGCCCCCGAACGCCGCCACGGTCTCACCCTGCGCGATCGGCTCGATGACGAACGAGCCCCATCCCTTCTCACCAGCAGGGCGTGCCTGTGCCTTCGGCGTGAGCCAGTTGAAGTCCAATCCGGTCCCTTTCGTAGCTCGGGCGCCGGCTCATCCGGCGCCCCGTCTCCACGTCCGCGCACTACGCGGACGGCAGAGTGTGCCATACGGAGGTGACGGGATCGCACGCTGGCAGGATGTTGCCGTGAACGCGCCCCGCCGACTCCCTGCCCTTGCCCTGAGCGCCGCCTGCTCCGTGGCCGTCGCCACCACACTCGCGTCGACACCGGCGCACGCGTTCGTCGACCGCGTCATCAACGGAACCCCGAATCCGCCACTGGCCCAGGCCGCCATGCAGATGGAGTCCGACACCAGCATGTGCACCGGGGTGCTGATCACCCCGAACCTGGTCGCGACCGCAGCCCATTGCATCGTCGATGAGAAGGGCGCCGTGGTGGCGGGCCCGGAGGCCTGGACCTTCTACGCACCGGGCGCCGACACCTCGACGACGTCGCCATCCAGCCTCCGCGCGACACAGCTGTTCCTCGCCCCCGGCTACGTCGGCGACGGCTCCGCGGATGGACGCGACTTGGCCTTCCTCGTCCTCGACGGCGCGCTGGGCACGCCGGTCGTCACCCGCGTGGCATCCATGACCGAGGTCGCAGCGATGGCTGCGAACCGCACCGTCCTCGACCAGGTCGGCTACGGCCAGACGGTGCCTCGCGCGGTGGTGGACGCACCGGTCGCCCCGATCCCGCACGGCCTGTCCGCACCCGCAGATGTGTGGCGTGCCGACGAGGGCCTGCTCTCCATCACGGCGAACGGCGTGACGGGCACCTGCGCGGGCGACAGCGGCAGCCCGTGGCTGGTGCGCAGCGGGGCGGAGGTGCTGCTGGTCGGCGTGCTCTCCAGCGGCGACGCCGCCCCCTGCGACCCGGAGGAGGGCGGCAGCCACGACTACGTCGCGGTCATCAGCGCCCAGCCCGACCTCCTCAACTCCGCCCTCGCCGCCGCGGGCGCCCAGCCGCTCACGGCCCCGCGCACCTGCCTGCGCGTGCCTGGCGAGAAGAAGGAGTGCAGTGACGGTCGCGCCTGGACGTACTCCTACTGCTGGGAGGCGCCGAGGTACCGCGTGCAGCGGCTGGTCGACGGGGCCTGGGTCACCGAGACCAGCGGCAAGGGCCGCAAGACCCGGGACTGCTACCGCGACTACCCCTACCTGGTCGAGGTGTCCGGGACGGTGACCCAGGGGACCACCCGGTACCGGCTCGTGGTGCCCCGGCAGCCCGGCACGTCGCGCACCCAGACCGTCCCCTTCTCCGTGACCTCGACCTGACCGGCCCCGTTAGGCTCGTCCGGTGATCGATCCCGCCATCCTGCGCACCGACCCCGACCGCCTGCGCGAGTCGCAACGCCGCCGCGGCGAGAGCGTGGAGCTGATCGACGAGCTCGTGGCCGCCGACGTGGCCAAGCGCGACGCGCAGCAGCGCTTCGACGAGCTGCGCAACGAGCAGAAGAACCTCGGCAAGCAGATCGGCCCGCTGCAGGGGGCCCTGAAGAAGGCGGCGGACGACGAGTCGCGCGTCGCTGCGCAGGCCGAGCTCGACGCCCTCATGGCGACCGCGCAGGACCTCGCCGAGCGGGTCAAGGCGGCCGAGGCGGAGGCAGCCGAGGCCGGTGCCCGTGTCGACACCCTGTGGCTGCAGGTGTCCAACCTCGTGAACCTCGAGTCCCCGGTGGGTGGCGAGGCGGACTTCGTCGTGGTGGCCGAGGCCGGCACCCCGCGCGACTTCGGCGCCGAGGGCTTCGCGCCCCGCGACCACGTCGAGCTCGGCGAGCTCCTCGGCGCGATCGACATCACGCGGGGCGCCAAGGTCTCCGGCTCGCGCTTCTTCTACCTGACGGGCCCGGGCGCGATGCTCGAGTTCGCGCTGCTCAACCTCGCGATGCAGCAGGCCGCGGCCCACGGTCTCGTGCCGGTCATCACACCGGCGCTCGTGCTGCCCTCCGCGATGGAGGGCACGGGCTTTCTCGGCCAGGCGGCCGAGAACGTCTACCGCATCGAGTCCGACGACATGTACCTCGTCGGCACGTCGGAGGTGCCGCTCGCGGGCTTCCACGCCGACGAGATCATCGACGCTGCCGACCTGCCGCTGCGCTACGCCGGCTGGTCCAGCTGCTTCCGCCGCGAGGCTGGCTCGTACGGCAAGGACACCAGGGGCATCATCCGCGTGCACCAGTTCGACAAGGTCGAGATGTTCGTCTTCTGCCGTCCCGAGGATGCGGAGGCCGAGCATGCGCGCCTGCTTTCGTGGGAGCGCGAGTTCGTCGACGCCCTCGAGCTGCCGTACCGCGTCATCGACGTGGCGACCGGCGACCTCGGGTCGAGCGCGGCACGCAAGTTCGACATCGAGGCGTGGATCCCGACGCAGGACACGTACCGCGAGATCACGTCGACCTCGAACACGACCGAGTTCCAGGCGCGCCGACTGCGCATCCGCATGCGCGACGAGAAGGGCACGCGACCCCTCGCCACGCTGAACGGCACGCTGTGCGCGATGCCGCGGGTGATCGTCGCGATCCTGGAGAACCACCAGCAGGCAGATGGCTCCGTCGTCGTTCCGGTGGCACTGCGTCCGTTCATGGGCGGGCTCGAGGTGATCACGCCGACCTAGTCGACGCCGCACGTCCACCCGGTCGTGGGGTTCTGTTCACATCGCCCGCGTATGCAAGGAACATGACGACGATGACTGCACTGCCCGGCCTGTCCGCCCTCGAGGGCTTCCGCCCCCAGCTGATCGCGCTCGACATCGATGACACCCTGCTGCCGCACTCCGGCATCGTCCCGCACGAGGCCGTGGAGGCGATCGCGCGAGTGAAGGACTTGGGCATCGAGGTCGTCGCGTCAACCGGACGCTCCCTCGGCACCACCGCTCCGGTGTGCCGCGCAGCTGGCATCGAGCGGTGGGCAGTGTGCAGCAACGGCGCGATGCTCGCGACGCTCGACCCCGAGGAGGTCGTGGAGACGATCGCCTTCGACCCGTCCGAGCTGCTGCTGGCCATCCGCGAGCGGGTCCCGGACGGCCTGTACGCGGTCGAGGACGTCACCGGCTTGTTCCGCACCAACAAGGCATTCGCCCACAGCGCCCTGACCGAGGGCATCCGCGAGGTCGGCTTCGACGCACTGCTCAGCGAGCCGGTGATCCGCGTCGTCGTGCGCAGCGACTCGCACCTCGACGCTGGCCTGGGGCACCTGGCCAGCGACCTCGGACTGCACTCGGTGGTCTTCGGCGTAGCCGAGGTCGCGTGGATGGACATCGGCCCGCAGGGAGTCTCGAAGGCCACCATGCTGCAGCGGCTGTGCGACCGGCTCGGCATAGATCCCGCGGCGACCCTCGCCATCGGCGACTCGATGAACGACATCGGGATGCTCCAGTGGGCGGGGCGCGGGGTGCTCATGGGCCATGCCGAGGAGCACATGCACGAGCATGCCGACCTGATCACCGGCGTCGAGCCGGGCATCGGGGTCGCGCAGGCGCTGAACGCGCTGGATCTGTAGCGCCTTCGCGGGGTCCAGCACCGAGGGCGCCCGTTGACCCCGCGTATATGTGCTGTATACCTGGCTCATGACGACGATGACCACGATCCGGGTCTCCGCCAACCTGCGCGACCGCATCAACGCCCTGGCGGCGGATCAGGGGCGCACTGCCGGCAGCATGATCGAGGTGCTCCTCGAGGAGCACCTGCGTCGCGAGCAGGTCGAAGTCGCCATCCGCCGGATGCGGTCCATGACGCCCCAGGAGCGCGACGACTACCTGGACGAGATCGACGACATCCAGCGCGAGGTGTGGGGCGACCTCTCCCGGAGGGACGCATGACCTCGAGCTCGCAGGTGCCAGCGGTCGCGGGGCAGCTGGCCTGGTTCACGCGCGACGACGCCCGGGGGCGCGAACAGCATGGGCGTCGGCCCTGGCTGATCGTGTCGTCGGTGGAGCATCGCCAGCTCTCGGATACCCTCGCGATCGCCGTGCCGTGCACGCGGACGGATCGCGGATGGCCGAATCACGTGCGGCTGACCGGCTCGACATCACTGACGGATCCCACCTTCGCCATGACCGAGCAGCCGTTCACGGTGAGCATCGACCGGCTGCACATGCTGGCCGACTCGGTCGACGATTCCTGCGTCGATCAGGTCGCCTTCTGGCTTCATCGCTGGGTCGTCCCGTCGCGCGCTGCCTGATCCTGCCGCCCGCGCTCAGGCGCTGATGCCGTCGGCGAAGGCGTCGGCAAGGGCCTCCTGCCACGGGCGCATCGGCGCCAGACCCGCGTCTGCCCATCGCTCGTGGCCGAGCACGGAGTAGGCCGGACGCGGTGCGGGTCGGACGAACTCCGCCGACGTCGTCGGCAGCACCCGCGCAGGGTCGGCGCCGGCAAGCCGGAAGATCTCGCGGGTGAAGTCGAACCACGAGACCTCGCCGGAGTTCGTCCCGTGGAAGGTGCCGGCAGGAGGTCGGACCTCGAGGAGCGCGATCACCTGGCGGGCGAGGTCGCGCGCGTACGTGGGCTGGCCCACCTGGTCGGTGACGACGGACACCGTCTCGCGCTCCCCCTCGAGCCGGAGCATCGTCCGCACGAAGTTGCCGCCGTTGATGCCATAGAGCCATGCGGTTCGCACGAGGTAGTGCGCGTCGGGCAGGACGGACTGCACGGCCAGCTCTCCGGCG
This sequence comes from Actinomycetota bacterium, assembly GCA_017856385.1. GTDB lineage: Bacteria > Actinomycetota > Actinomycetes > S36-B12 > S36-B12 > UBA10649. The sequence continues at coordinate 5,161 of JAFMFD010000023.1, read as the reverse complement.
AGCTTGGTGCGGCCGTACGCACCCTGCGGGTCGGGCCGGGCGTCCTCGGCGTAGGGCGACGTTGCACGGCCGTCGAACACGTAGTCGGTCGAGACCTGCACGAGCCACGCACCGCGATCGCGGCACGCCTCGGCAAGCACGCGAGGCCCTTCGCCGTTCACCCGCAGGGCCGCATCCTCCTGCTCTTCCGCGGCATCCACCGCCGTCCAGGCCGCGCAGTTGATGACGACGTCCGGCGCGAACGAGTCGAGCACCGCGGCGACCGAGTCCGGGTCGGTGATGTCGATCGCAGGGAGGTCGACGCCGAGGACGTCGTCGCCGTTCTCGGCGAGCAGCGTCACCAGCTCCGAGCCGAGCTGGCCCGCGGATCCGGTGACGACGACGCGCATCGCGCTACAGCGCAGCCTTCAGCGGCCGCCACCACGCCTCGTTGTCGCGGTACCACTCGACGGTCTCGGTGAGCCCGTCCTCGAAGCGGTGCTGGGGGGCGTAGCCGAGGGCGCGCAGCTTGCCGTCATCGACGGAGTAGCGGCGGTCGTGCCCCTTGCGGTCCTCCACCGGCTGGACCATCGACCAGTCCGCGCCCATGCATGCGAGGACGCGCTCGGTGAGCTCGCGGTTGTTCAGCTCCAGGCCGCCACCGATGTTGTAGCTCTCGCCCGGCGCGCCCTTCTGCACCACGAGCGCGATGCCGCGGCAGTGGTCGTCGACGTGCAGCCAGTCGCGCACATTCAGACCGTCGCCGTACAGCGGCACCTTGCGCCCGTCGATGAGGTTGGTGACGAAGAGCGGGATCACCTTCTCGGGGAACTGGTATGGCCCGTAGTTGTTGGAGCAGCGGGTGCTCGACACGTTGAGGCCGTAGGTGACGTGGTAGGCGCGCACGAGCAGCTCCGCAGCCGCCTTCGCCGCGGAGTAGGGGGAGTTCGGGCGCAGCGGCTCGTTCTCATCCCACGAGCCGGTGTCGATCGATCCGTACACCTCGTCGGTGCCGATGTGCACCGTGCGCGGGATGCCATGGCGCAGGCAGGCGTCGAGCAGCGTCTGCGTGCCGACGACATTGGTGACGACGAAGTCCTGCGGACCGTGGATCGAGCGGTCGACGTGCGTCTCCGCGGCGAAGTTGACCACGACGTCGTGCCCGGGCAGCACGCGGTCGAGCGTGGCGCCGTCGCAGATGTCGCCCTGGACGAAGGCGTACCGCGGGTCATCCGACACGGAGGAGAGGTTGGCGAGGTTGCCCGCGTAGGTCAGCTTGTCGTACACCGTCACGCCGGTGACGTCACCGCCGTAGGAGCCGGCGAGCAGCTCGCGCACGAAGTGCGACCCGATGAAGCCCGCGGCTCCCGTCACGAAGTACCTCACTGGCTGCTTCCCTTCAGTCGGTCCAGCCAGGCCTGGGCCTCGGCGAAGTCGGTGTCGGTGACGCCGGGACGCAGCACCGGCTCTCGTCCGTCGTGGCGAGGGTACGAGCCGAGGAAGCGCACGTCGAGGCAGATGCGGTGCAGCCCCATCAGGGCCTCCGAGACGCGCGCATCGAGCACGTGGCCCTCGACGTCGACGCTGAAGAAGTAGTCACCGAGCGCCTTCTTGGTCGGGCGAGACTCGATGCGAGTGAGGTTCACGCCCCGCACCGCGAACTCGGTCAGGATTGCGAGCAGGGCACCCGGCTCGTCCTGGCGCATGAACAGGCTGAGGGTGGTCTTGTCGGCGCCCGTGGGAGCCGGAATCCGACCAGGCAGCCGGACGAGCACGAACCGCGTGGTTGCGTCGTCGTTGTCCTGGATGTCGTCGGCCAGCACCTGCAGGCCGTAGATCTCGGCCGCCAGGGCCTGCGACACCGCGGCATCGAAGGGCGCATCCGGATCCGTGAGCCCCTCCGCCGCGGCTGCGGTCGACATCGCGGGCACGACCTGCGCTCCGGGCACGTGGGCCGCGAGCCAGTCACGCACCTGTGCCTGCGCGTGCGGGTGGGTGGCGACCCGCGTGATGTCCGCGAGCGCGGTGCCGGGGCGCGCGAGCAGGGCGAAGCGCACCGGGATGACGACCTCGTCGACGATGACCAGGCGCCTGCCGTTCGCGAGCTCGTCGAGCGTGACGGAGACCGATCCCTCAACGGAGTTCTCGATGGGCACGAGCGCGGAGTCGCACAGGCCCTCGCGAGCCGCATCGAGCGCGGCCTGCACCGATGCGGCAGCCACGAGCTCGACGTCACGGCCGCGGGTGAGCTGATCGGCAGCCGCGCCGCAGAACGAGCCGGCCGGGCCGAGGTAGGCGATGCGTGAGGTCGTCATGCCACGTCCCCTCGAGCGATGCGCACGGCCTGAGTCTCCTCCGGCGACAGCTCGATGTCGCTGCCGCCGCTGGTCAGGCCCTTGAGGTAGGTGCGGGTCTCGCTGCGCCCGTGGATGGACGTCAGGACGAGGCCGTCGCCGGCGTCGTCCAGCAGGGCCGCCGAGAACGAGAAGCGCCCGCCCATGTCGCCGAAGGCGTCGTAGCGGACCACCGAGACGTGGCGCAGGGCCATCGTCAGCTCCCGGCGGGTGGCGGACAGCACGGAGTCCAGGTGCGCCACCTCTCCGCGCAGCTCGTGGAACTCCTCGATCGTCCGGCCCATCACGTCGACCACGGTCTCCCGGCCCTCGGCCGCGTGGAGCAGGGCGTACGAGCGGTGGAGACGGCCGAGGCGGACGAGCGCGATGATGCCGGTCGCCAGGCCGCCGATCCCCACGATGAGGCCGACCAGGGCGACGATGAGCAGCACCTGGGGGTCCGACGTCACGGGCCGAGCCTAGTAGCCGGTTGTGGGACGATCCTCGGGTGTCGTGGCTGACCGCAGAACTGCTCTCACGGGGAGCAGCCACCCTTGCTGGGCTGGCTCTGGGAATCGCCGCGGCCATGAGCCTGCTGCGCACGATCGTCGTCCCCCGCATGCTGCGCTCAACGATCGCCGACGCCGTCTCCCGGTCGGTGACGGGCACGACCCGGGCCTTGGCCCGGGTGCGCAAGGACTACGTCAAGCGCGATCAGGTGCTGGCGTGGGCTGGACCGATGATCCTGATCCTGCAACTGATCACGTGGCTGCTGCTCTTCCTGTTCGCCTACGGCCTGCTGCTCTACGGCACGAGCGACAAGGACCTCGGCGACGCGCTCCGCCAGGCCGGCTCGAGCCTGTTCACCCTCGGGTTCGCGGACGTCAACACCGCCGACCAGACCATCATCGACTTCATCGCGGCGGCTACCGGCCCCATCGTCATCGCCCTCATGATCGGCTTCCTGCCGACGATCTACTCCTCGTATCTCGATCGCGAGGTCGCGGTGAACGCGCTCAGCGTGCCCTCCGGGGAGCCAGCCTGGGCACCGGAGCTGCTCTCGCGCATCGCGCTCTCCGGGCAGGTGGACCAGGTGGGCGGCCTGTTCGAGAACTGGACGAGCGTCGCCGCCCGGATGCGGATGAGCCACTCCACCTACCCGGTGCTGCTGTGGGTGCGCTCGGCGCGCCCGTACCGCAGCTACGCGGTCTCGCTGATGTCGACACTTGACGCGGCCTCTCTGACCCTCGCCCTGGCCCCGTCGGTGGCCGCACCGCAGGCGTTCCGGCTGCTGCTGCAGGGCACGCAGACTCTCGAGGTCCTCTACATCATCGCGTCCCGCAGGCCCATCGCCCCGCGGATCCGGCCGTTCACCGGCGAGTACGACTCGATGTCGACGACGCGCGCGCGCCTGGCGACGCGGCTGAGCGACCTCGACCGCCGGATCGGCGCCGTGGCCGCCGCCACCGACCAGGACGCGGTGCTCGGGATGGGCAGGGACGCCGTCCATGCCCTGCATGCGATCGCAACGAAGGACATCACCCTGCCGCGAGAGGAGTTCGACAAGGCCGTCGAACTCCTGCGAGCGTCCGGGTTCCCGATCGATCGCGACCTCGACACTGCCTGGGAGAATTTCCAGGCAACCCGCTCGCGCTACGAGGCTGTGGCCTACGAACTGTTCCGCACGCTCGACTCCCCGCCCGCGCCGTGGACGGGCACCCGTCGGATCCCGACCCCGACGGTCTACCCGCACAGCGCCCTGCACCTGCTGCAGGAGCAGGAGCCGACCACCCCCAACCCCGCACCACCGGCGGCCGACGGCGACGCATGATCGACCTCGCGATCGTCGCGACCACCTTCGCGCTCATCCTGCCCGCGGAACTGCCGGACAAGACCTTCATCGCGACGCTCGTGCTGGCGACACGCTTCCGGCACCTGTGGGTGTGGATCGGGGTGGCCGCAGCCTTCTTCGTGCAGGTGCTCATCGCCGTCCTCGCCGGCGGACTCCTCGCCCTGCTGCCGCAGCGCATCGTGCTCGGCGCAACGTTCCTGCTGTTCGCCGCCGGTGCCGTCATCATGGTCCGCGGCGGCCTCGCCTCACGTGCTGCGGAGCTGCGGACCCAGCAGGAGGAGGCGGACGCGGTGGCCGAGCGCGCACAGGCGCAGCAGGTCACATCCGCCTGGCGCACCGTGGCCGTCAGCTTCGTCGTGCTGTTCACCGCGGAGTGGGGAGACCTCAGCCAGCTGCTCACCGCCGGCCTCGCCGCGCGCACGGGCGATCCCGTCTCGGTGTTCATGGGCTCGTGGGCGGCGCTGCTGGTGGTCTCGGGCCTGGCGGTGCTCGCCGGCACCTGGCTGAGCGCGCGGGTGCCGATCTGGCGCATCCGACTGGTATCCGGTGCCATCCTGATGGCACTGGCAGCATGGACGGCCTACGAGTTCGTGGTCGCCTGATGCGGCCTCATGACGCGAGGGGGCGGGGATGACGCAGGCGGCGATCCCTTCCGTGCGCCGACGCGTCGGCGAGATCGACTTCACCGTGCTGCCGCTCGCGGACGCCATCGACTTCGTCCTCGACGCTGCGGACGATGTCACCGCGATCGGCCATCCCGGCGTGGCCGTGCACTTCTGCAACGCCTACAACGTGGCGCTGGCACGATCGGATCGCGCGTACGCGGAGCGCCTTCGCAACGCCGACGTGGTGTTCAGCGACGGAGTCCCGATCACGTGGGTCGGGCGTCGCGCGCACGGTGACGTGGCCCCCGCGTGGGAGCGGGTCTACGGCCCGGACGTCATGCGCGGGGTGCTCGCCCGCTCGACTCCGGAGGGCCCACGCCACTACCTGCTCG